>WAOU01000073.1 GCA_015521095.1 Desulfurococcales archaeon
TATGTGGACTGCAGCGTTCTATCTTCTGTGGACTGGGTTTTTAGGTCTTCCACGATTCTACTATAGTATATGGTATGTGGTGCCGTCTATGGTTAAGGCCAGGATTATCGATAAGGGAGAGCTCGTAGTGGTGGTCACGGAGCTGGGTCAGAAGGCTGTCGTGCCTAAGGATAAGCTATGCGAGCTTATCCAGAGGTTCAACCTTGAGCTAGTAGACTATAGTATCGAGTGCAGGATAAGGCGCGTGGGTGGTGACATTGTCGAGATCGAATAAACTCATAGACCAGCTACTGGAAGGTCTCCGCAGCCAAGGAGTAAAAGTAACAAGACCAGAGAAAAAAGGCCTGTGCAGCGAAGCAATAACAGTACTCGAAACAGGACAAACCCGATTCCTCTACATATACCCCGGAAAATACACAAACAAACCAATAATCATAATAGCACCAACAAAACAAGACTGCCTAGAAGCACTCTACACACCAACAAACCACACCCACATACCACTAGACAACAACCCAACCACACTCCACAAAAAACTCAAAAACCACGCAAAACTCCACCAAAAACCCTTATAAAACCCAAACAACAACAAACAACAACACGGCGGGGTAAAACAGCGGGGTAGGGTAGCCTGGCAGCCCGCGGGGCTCATAGGAGCAGGGGCTGTCGGCCGCCTCCTTCAACTTAATTCTAATAAAACATTACATCCTATTGAAAATAATGATATAGTAATACAATTACTTTCAATCAATTGGGAATCTATCTTGAAAAAGCTAGTGATTAATGTTTACTCTCGTTTGAATGAGCGTGAAGTAAAACAATTACTAAACTATTTAGAGAAATATAAACAGATAGAGCTATATCCGACGAATAGTTTGTTTAATATTAATTACTATTTTAAAGGTATCGGGTTATTTCTTACCGATGGATATTATTATAAATATAAAATTATAAAAAATATCACAAAATTAAAGAAAATAGAACTCCAAGGATTAAATGAAATATCAGCCATCGCATTTCTTAGAACTTACCTTAGAATATCACAAAGGATTGCTGTAACACACTATAGGAATCCAATGAATGTCTCAGGAACATATTTTAGTGTACGAGTTTATCCTGCCTCAAGAACTTTTTTCGAATTATTAAATCATATAAGAGATAAACCATGTCGTTTTCTTCAAACGCTAGAATACGACAATCTCTTATGGTTGTTTTCTGGGATAATCGAAGGAGACGGATATATTGGAAAAAATTACCTATCAATATCTTATAAAGAAAGCACTGAAAAAGGAAAGATAATTGAATGTATTCTCAAAACATTAGAAAATAGAGGAGTAATAACATTAAAGAAATACTATGGATATCCAAAATACGAACATGTTTTTACTTTAAACAACGGATTCTATACAGAGTTTTTATCACATTTAATTTATATTAATAAAAAATCATATAGATTAATAAACATTGCTAAAAATAAAACATTAAGACAATGCAAACTTGAAGACGAAGACTTGAGAATCATAGATCAATACTTTAAATCTAGTTATATTGATCACAGGCGTTCAGAGAAGCGAAGTCCCATTCTAGTTATTTATTTAGAAACTAACCCTCTCACCATTAAGCTTCCTGGTGCAATAATTAGAAAAGATAACCGAATAATGTTGAAGATATCGTCTTCTTGTGCCGTGAAACTTCTCTCGGTTGTTAAAAACGATAAGTTAAGAAAAACCATTAATGATTATTTATCACAATAAATATAATCTTGAATAAACGAAAACGTAATAAATCATAAGTAGCTACATGATAGTTAATGGCCGACAGCCCCTGGCCTCGGAGACACACTCCCGTAGGGGAGGTCGATCCCGAGGTCGGTGGTTCAAATCCACCCCCCGCTACCATGTGGGGGCCCCGCCGCCATTCTTTGTTTTGTTTATTTTTTGTTGGTTTGTTGATTGTATTGTTGGGGGTGTTGTGTGTGAGGTTGTTGTATGTTGTGTTGGATGGTGCGGCTGATGGGTTTGATGTTGGTAGGAGTAGTTTGGCTTTGAGTCGTAAGCCGTTTATTGATTCGTTGGCTGGTAGTGGTGTGTGTGGGCTTGTTTATACTGTGGGGCGGGGTGTTGCTCCTGAGAGTGATGTTGCTGTGTTGAGCTTGTTGGGGTATGATCCTTCCCGTTATTATACTGGGAGGGGGCCGTTGGAGGCGCTGGGTGCTGGTATAGATTTCGTGGATGGATGGCTGGCGGTGCGGGCTAACTTTGCCACTGTAGAGCCCGGGAGCAAGAGGATCATAGACAGGAGAGCGGGCAGATCCCTGACCAGTGCAGAGGCCCGAGAGCTTGCAGAGGCCCTCGACGGCATGAAACTAGACGATGGAGACGCAGTCGCCAGGTTCAAGGCCACGATAGGTCACCGAGCAGTACTCGTGATAAGACACTCAAAGATGAGGCTCAGCGCCGAGATAACAAACACAGACCCAGCCTACGAGAGGATAGGACTCATAAGCCACGCCCGCCAAAAATACGAGCCCTACATACAAACAGCCAAACCACTACGAGACACGCCCGAAGCAAGGAAAGCCGCAGAACTAGTAAACGAGTTCACGGAAAAAGCAATAAGGATACTCGACAAACACCCAGTCAACGAGCAACGAAGAAGAAAAGGACTCCTACCAGCAAACGCCGTCCTACTACGAGACGCAGGAGACCGGCCCCCACAAACCGAGCCATTCCAGGAAAAATACGGGTTCACAATGGCATCCATAGTAGAAATGATAGTCGAAAGAGGAATAGCAAGAGCACTCCAACTCCACGACATACAAGTAAAAGTAGAAGGAAGAACCAAAAAAGAAATACTCATAGAAGAAGCAGAAAAAGCCGCAAAAGCACTAGAAAAATACGCCGGCATATACGTACACCTCAAAGGACCAGACGAGCCAGGACACGACGGCGACCTCCAAGGAAAAATAAAAGCAATAGAAGAAATAGACAAGTACTTCTTCGGAACAATACTAGGCCACATAGACAGGAATAACACCGTCATAATAATAACAAGCGACCACGCCACACCATGGTGCATGAAATCACACAGCAGCGACCCTGTACCACTACTAGTATCACATCCAAGCCTCAAAGGACCTGGAAAATTCCACGAACAAGCATGCAGAGAAAACCTAGAACTAGGAATCCTAGAAGGAGGCTACAAAATCCTACCCACAGTAATACAACTAGTAAGAGAAAAACTAGGCTCCCAAATCAAATAACCACAAAGAAACTCAACTCTCAACAAACACCCTAACAATATCAGTAGCACCAAGAGACTCAGCCAGCTCCAACACAACCCTCCTCATATTATCACGTATATCACTAACATCATGCCCCAACCTCTCATAATAATAAGCCCTCAAAAGAGTCGCAAGAGACTCAGCCAACCTAGCCACCCGGGCCTCAATACTCACCCCCTCCTCAAACTCCCTAAACAACAACCTAACGCCGTCATGGATCTCCAACAATTCCAAAGCCCTCTCCTCAGCCCTCCTCTTCTCCTCCCTAGAAATACCAGAAGTCTTAGCAATATCCCCCACAACAACCTCACCAATATCATGAACTAAGGCAATAGCAGCCGCCTTCCAAGGATCAATACTAACACCACGATCACGCAGGCGCAAAGACACCTCCAACGCCAACAAGGCCGCAGAAAAACTATGCTCCGCGACAACCTCACCAATACTAGGAGGCACACCCCTAATCATCCAACCAGTCCTAACAAGAGAAGAAAGACCCACAATAACCTCGTCAAGACCCAGCCTACCACCAGACACCGCTCGCCACCACCCTCTAGTATCCTAATACACCATACTCTAAGCTCTTAAGACTCGCCGGAATAGGCCTATTATAATATAATGCCTCCTTGATACGAGTATAATCATCCTCAGAAACCATATACACACGGACAAGATAAGCCACACACGAAGGAGTAGCACTAGCAGCTATAAGGCCGCCCTCGACCAACAAGTCCAACGCTGACTCAACATCAGGCTTCGACAACCCACAAGCCTTCTCAGGATGAGTATGAAGATTCGCAGTAGAAGACACAAAAGGCAACCTAACCCTATACTTCTCCCCCTCGAACAGCGCTACCTCACCCGTCTCAAGATAAATAAACATATACTCGATCCCACTCAAAGAAGTCTCAACCGCCCTACGCCTAAACAGCTCCTTATCAAGCATCAACAATTCAATACTGGCTCGATAAAGGTTCCTAATACTCGAATCCCCAAACCCAGGCCTCAAAACAACATCAAACGAAATACTACCACTCTCATACCTCCTATAAACATCGTCCCCAACATCACTATGATAAAACTCGACACGGCCAGACTCCAGCAGACGCTCCGGATAATACAAGAGCTCATCCTTTAAACTCCAACTAAAAGTAGCCCTCTCCCAATCGAGTCCCTCATCTTCAACCAAGAATTCCAAAGTAGTCAAAGCCCCATAGAGGACTGCGAGAGAAAGCGACGCCCTAGTACGCAAAAGCTTCTGCTCCTTACCACCCATCGTCCACAACCCAGGGAACAACCATACCCTACTAACAGGTTCACAATCCTACTATATAATTACCCGGGAATATATTCACACTATCATAGGAGACAAGAGAACAGAGGTTCCATTCATGAAACAAAGAAAAAAGAAACAAACTATAACAAAGGAATCCATCATCGCACTAATAGACGAAATAGGAATCATAGTAGCAGCAATCCTAATAGTCCTCTACATGCTCTACAGAGAAAACCTTCTATCAATAGAAAACCTCCTAATCATAGCGTCGATAACCATACTCGCGTCAATATTCGTCTCCTACAAGATAATAGAAACCTATAGAAAACCACCGGCAATAGGAGAAGAGGAGCTCATAGGAAAGAAAGGACTAGTAATAGAAGACCTTGATCCAGAAGGAAAAATACTCATAGAAGGAGAAATATGGAGGGCAAGATCCATATCAGGCCATATACGAGCAGACAAAGAAGTCATAGTACGTGGAGTAGAAGGCCTAACCCTGATAGTGGAGGAAATACAAAATGAGTAAATGCCCCTGTAGAAAAGAGACAGATCCATACGATCTACTAACATGTCTAGCACCCCCAGCCGGAGAATATGAGACCACTATACAGCTAGGCGAGAATCTAAGACTAGTAATCAATAATACAGGATTATACATTAGGAGAATCTCCACAGACGAGTTCCTCCCCTACATCAACACATACGATAAAAAGATCGATAAAGAAACCCTCAAGGCCTACAACATCACACAAGAAAAAATCAATACACTAATCTGTAAAAACATACAGAATCTAGAAGACGCAGCACTACACGGGTCAACCAAAGCCAAAGACCTATTGGAAGCATGTAACCAGCTAATAGAGGAAATACAAGAAAAATATTGTAAATAGTATGGATACTCTACTAGTCCTCCTCTAAATACAGCGAATTCACTTTATGTATTCTCGTCCAATAACTTCCCTAGCAATAATGTACCTCATTATGTTCTGTGCTCCCTCAGCACCGACATAATATGATAATGCCCCTATGAAGCTCCTAGCGATATTAGTCTCCTTTACATATGAAGCGGCTCCATACAGGCTCATCGCTAGCGATAGTATCTTGAACGACGTCTGTACAGCCTTGAGCTTAGCCGAGGCCGAGAAGAAGTTCAGATCCTTAGGCTTCAGTCCGGGCTCCTTCTTGATATAGATCCTGTCAGCCATCCAAGCAGCCTTGTATACGAGAAGTCTCGCAGCCTCCAGCTCCATAGCAGCCTCCGCAATAGGGAAGCTTACACCCTGGAACTTGGTTATCGGGCGCTGATCCTCATACATTAACCTACCACGACTCCACTCAATCGCTTGCTCAAGACCCCATCTAGCCGCTCCAATATTAGCTGCCGCAACCAGTATTCTTGCGAGAGTAAACCCTTCCATAGCATAGTAGAATCCTCTATTCTCCTCGCCTACAAGCATGGAGGCTGGTATCTCTGCATCCTTAAACGTTAACATGCCGGTGGATATACCATGTCTTCCTATAGTGTTCAGAATAGAATACTCTAACCCCTCAAGCTTCTTACCATTATAGTTTCCTACGAGAGCGAAACCACTAATACCCTTATGACGATCCTCTAACCGCCCAGTTCTCGCAATAAGATACCATCCTCCAAGCTCTAATTGATCCATACTCTCCCTTACTCCGCTTATATAGATCTTCTCGCCATTTACAACGTATTTATCTCCCTTCCTAGTAGCCATAGTCCTTGTTCCAGCAACATCGCTACCTCCATGAGGCTCCGTGGAAGCTATACCGAAGAAACCCCTGCCATTACCTACGAGAGGAAGTATCATCTGTTTTGCCTCATCAGTACCATACAGCGAGAGTATGAATGGCCAGGCATTGTTAAGTAGCGTATACACAGCCACTGCAACAGATGGATCATGATAAGCAATTTCCTCTACAGCTATAGCTGCAGAAACAAAGTCACCGCCTTGGCCCCCATATTCTTCTGGTACAGGTATCCCGAAGAACCCTTGTTCGCCCATCCTATATATTAGATCAGTAGGTATCCTATGCTCCTCGTCTATCTTGTCCCAGATAGGCGCAAGATGTTTCGCAAGAAACTCGCGGACCGCCTCCTGGAAAATCTTCTGCTCCTCATTAAACTCAAAGTTTACCAAGTACAATCCCCTCGTTTATGATCCAGAAATATCTTCTAGACGAGGAAAATAAAATCTATCAATAACTAGCCGATATATAGATATAGAATAGATTGAGGCGAGAGGAAAACCACTACTTGAACTGCTTAGTCTTAAGCTTCTTTATCCACGTCAGCTTGCTTGGATTCCTCCTAAGCTTCATGAAGTTCTTATAGCACTTACTGCTACAGAACCAGAGCACGTCTCCCTTACGTGTAACGAACATTAGCCCTGTCCCCGGCTCTATTACCCTACCACAGTAGCTGCATGTCCTCATCTTCGGCATCTTCCTCTACCTCCCAGACCGGCATGGGCCCTTCTAGGGATATAATAGTTTTAATAGTACACATTCCTATTCTTGGTCAAGGGGAGAAGGAAGATGCCAGAAGACGAGAGCATCA
>WAOU01000074.1 GCA_015521095.1 Desulfurococcales archaeon
GACTCTCGCTCCGCCGGAGGGAATGAGGATAGTTGTGCCCGGAACGAGGACTCTGTGTGCCTATGAGATCCTCTGGGGTAACCGGAGACTCGGTGAAGGGCGGGGAGAATCACTCCGGTCCCTCTTGGCTGGGGAAGGGCTCCCGGAGAGGTTTATGTGGTGTTGCTCACTATAGGGGGTGTTAACCGGGGAGTTAACACCCATATCATACTATTCAAAAGCTCTCCGATTACATTGGAGGCTTAGCCTGGGACTGCTTGTTTATAATTGGTTTCGCCCAGGTATATGTGAATAACCATGCTAAGAGTATGAGGCCTGTTATCCAGTTGCTCAGAGCCATACCTGTCCATAGACCCTTATCTCCCATCTCCAGCATATAGGCGAGATAGTATGAGAGGGGGACCCGCAGTAGCCATAGTCTTGCTGCGCTAATGATTGACACTAGTAGCGTGTGCCCGCTGCTTCTCGCAATTGCTCCTGCAAATATCGTTAAGTCGAATCCGAGCACGCTTGGACCAAATATCAGTAGCATCCTACTAGCAGCCTCGAATACTTCTGGATCCTCTGTGAATACTCCAATGAAGTGGTTCCTGGCGAACACTAGGAAGACGACATAAATAGTTACTAGTCCTAGTACGAGTTTGAGCCCTGTCTTGAACGCTTGCTTCGCCCTGTCTATCAGTCCGGCGCCGAGGCTCTGTGCCACTATTATGCTAGTGCTTCTAACAAGCGGGAACACGATTATATGGTCTATGCTAAGCATTACTTGGCCGATACTGTAGGCGGCAACCACCGGGGTTCCCAGGCCATTAACTATTCTTATCATGACTAGGAAGCCAAGAGTGGTTAGGAGCCTTTGCAGCGTGGTAGGAGCGCCGACATAGGCGACAAGCCTATAGATCTCCAGATCGGGTAAGAGGTCTTTTGAATATACTTTGAGACCGTGTCTACCGGTGAAAAGACTATACAATGCGTAGAGACCTGCTATGATATTCGATATTAGTGTCGCAAGGGCCGCGCCTACCACGCCTAGTCCCATGCTGAATATCATTATGGGGTCTAGGATGAAGTTGAGGAGAGTGGTCGCCACGCTGACCTTCATAGGAGTCTTTGTGTCTCCAGCGCTTCCTAGTGCGAAGTTGAATACTAGGTATAGGTATGTGAAGGGTATTCCCGCGAGTGTTATCGCTATATATGAGTCTGCGAGGCTAGCGACGTCGGCGGGCATATCTGTTAGAGAGATGTACATTCCCCTGAGGTAGTAGAATAGTATGCTGCCTGGTACTCCTATTGCTAGGAGGAGTCCGAGGACCTGTCCAACGCTCTTACTGGCTCTTCGATAATCTCCTGCCCCGATATATTGTCCTGTCAGCGCGCTCAGGCTACTTGCCAGTCCGAATCCTAGACTCATCAATACTCCTCGATATGGCCATGATACGGTTGGCGTTCCTAGAGCAGCGCTTCCCAGCTTGGAGAGCCAGAACGTGTCTATGATGCTGTATAGACTTTGGAGGCTTCCAGATATGAATAATGGGATGCTGAGTTCTATGATTAACATTGTTATTCGTGGATGCTCTAGTATCTTTCTACGCCGTTCGCTTACCTGGCGTGCGAGACCGTCTCCGCTCATCTCCTCCTAATACCTCCAATGGTTTAGCGTCTATGGTGCTTGTCTTCGTGCTCTGGCATCGTGTTCGTGTTCCTTGATTCGACGTATGTCTGGCGTATACGGTTAGTGTAATGAAGCAGAAGGGAATATTAAGGCTATAGATATAAACAACGAATATACACTTGTCCTACCAGGAAACCAATAATAACCAACAGCTAGATACACGAGAAACGGTTAACGAGTCGTGGGCACTATGCCATCAATCCTCATAACCGTGGAGAAGATCCTGAACCACTACGCTGAAGAAATAGGAGATACAATACTGGTAGAAGACAAGAAAATCACACGTATAGGACACGGGATCCAATCAAAATACGCCAATATCAAAAAACTCAGGGGAGTAATCATTCCCGGAGTAGTAGACGCACACCTACACCTCACATGGCTCGGACTATACCTCCATGGAGCAGACCTACGCGGAGTCAAAGACGAGAAACAACTAGCAACCCTCCTATCCCGAACAACGGGACCCATAGCCTATGGTAGAGGATGGGACCAAGAAAACATGGACAATAACTATCCCACTAGAAAATACTTAGACATCCTCATTCCCGATAGACCAGCATTCGCCTCAAGAATATGCGGACACGTAGCAGTAGTAAACACAGTAGCCCTCGAACTAACATGGCCATGGGAAAAATATCCGGACCTAGTCGACAAAGAAACCGGATTAGTATGGGAAGACGCCGCAGGATACGTCCTAAAGAAGCTGCTCTCCAGGACTGATCTAACAACATACCTCGAGACAGCGCTCAAGGCCCTCCGCAATAGAGGAGTAACAGGAGTATCCTCGATGTCGTGTCTCCCAGGAGAAGCCTCTGCGCTCAAAAAACTAGATGAAGAAGACAAGCTGAGAGTAAGAGTAGCATGCTACCCCGACTACAACAGGCTCAAAGAGGCACTAGAACAATCCGGTGGACAAGGCAGATACTGGAGGATTACTGGAATAAAGATGTACGCAGACGGCAGCCTGGGAGCACGAACTGCTAGACTAAGGCAACCATACGAGGATAATCCCAGTACTAGAGGAATGCTTATCCTAGACAGCGAGAAAATACAAAGAATAGCGAGAGAAGCCTTAAACAAAGGGCTAAGAGTCGCTACCCATGCTATAGGGGACGAGGCACTATACCACGTTATAGAAGCCTATGACGGCCTAGGATGCTCACAAGAATGCAGAGTCGAGCATGCAAGCCTAGCCGACGACAACAGTATAGAGAAGCTTAGGGCCCTTGGAATAACTGTCGTGGGCCAGCCAAGATTCAGGATAAGCGACTGGTGGCTAGACAAGCGTCTCGGAGAAGAAAGAGTACACAGGCTAGCATACAGGTACAAGACAATGATAAACAATGGAGTAAAACTAGCACTCAGCACAGACTCGCCAGTGGAACCATTCGACCCCATTGAAACGATAAAGGCAGCACTAGGATCATGCCCAAAAACACCTGCCTGCTCCATAAAAGTAGAAAACCTATCTGACAAAGAAATACTCCAAGCATATACTCTGAGTGCGTATCAGGCATCCACTGGAGAAACACCAAGAGATGACTTGCTACACGCGACTATATGGGATCTAACACTCTCGTCTCACTATCCGTTTTCTAACAAGATAAATAGACTCGACATAGTTGGCCTGGCAGAGGCCATTGGATTATCCTCCAAGTAAAA
>WAOU01000075.1 GCA_015521095.1 Desulfurococcales archaeon
CCTATACCGGTCAATTGGAGAAAACACCTATGCTTCACTCACCATTATAGTTTACGGATACAATGACAATGGAGAGACATGTATAAAATCCTACACCTATACAACATACGATTATTATAGAGAGGTAACAGGCGATCCCCTCAAGGCAAGCAAGCTAGCCTCCGAGAATCCTCTCAGATTACTTTATCTCGGCACAATACATATAGACGCTAACAATCTAGGAGAATGCACATACTTTAAACCAGACCTAGAAACTATTGCTCCAAGACTACAACCATCAAAGACAACACTAATGGATATAGGCTACATTCCCAAACCAGGCGAGTGCCCAGGACCTGTAGGCTTCAGGCTAATGTACCCTGATCTCGTAAACATGAGTGATAATCCTCCAGCAGACTGGTACGAGCGCACTGAAGCAAACGTTGCTGTCCTACCTAGTAGAGATATTATATTAAAGAAACTATGGACAGAATTCGTCTACAATTTCTCATACGGAAAAGTATATGACTCAGAATACTGCTCTCTAACAGGGGCGATCGAAAACGCTATAGATTCTATCGGTATTCCTCCTGGAATCTATAGCATGGACTACTTCCTAAACACCATGATAGAATCCTTGAAGAAAAAATACCTCGGCATTAGTGTGGATTGGGAGGATCTCTACGATTACGGGACGGTGATTCAAACCATAGACTACATGCCTATCGTTGGGATCTCAGCGTTTTATAACGGTAACGGGGCTCCACCCACGTGGACTCAGGCGTCTATAACAATAGTATCCTTGCCTGGCAGGGACGCAGTAACATTTTACTCCTTCCTTGGACACAATGTCTTAGGCCTCTACTCATATACGGTTAATACCACATGGACTATGACCGTCGCAGTATCCCCAGGAGACTACCCTACGGGCATCGAGCAAGGATATATCTTCGATCCTGGGAAAGTTATCTACTATTATGACGGTATCCTTGTCTACTACGTGGCCGACTCAATTGTCCTCGAGAATAGTACATACTATGTTATCACTCCCGTCTTCCTTTATACCCCAATATATGCTATCGCCTACGATTACACAGAGATGAAAAGCATCACATTCAACCCATTCAAAGACTATACTAATATGGCTAAGAAAATAGATACTCTTTTCAACAATCTTACAAACCTGTACTTGTCGCAATCTACTGAGGAAGTAATAAAGGAGACACACGTTATCTACAATAACACTATTCCAGGATACTACAACAAGAACTACATTATACCGCCCGGAGAAGACGGAAACACACAAGACACGCCGATTATAGCATCATACGTGTATAATAGCTATATATCCCAAGTACTGGGAATCTGCAACAATACCCTATTCAACATATCGACGCTAGCCCCACAAACACTAGCACTAGCATACGCGTCAATGAACAAGAGCCCATATACGTTAAACTTGTTTATAGGAAACTTCTACAAGACAGAATCAATCTTACTACTAAAGAACTCTGTGCCACTAGAATATCTGGATCCCACACTATTCAACGAATCCAATAGTCCCACATTAATGGAATACCTGATATATGTATGGGATCCGCAACATGGATCCTAACTCTTCCTATCTATAACACATCCCGTTTTCTCATTCTCAATAATTCTCAGGGGTCTTTTACCTCGTCGAGAACCTCTAGAGTTCTCCTATAGGATTCTCTCAATGGAATGCCTTGCTCGAGAACTATTTTCTCAGCGAGCTCAGCGCTCCAAGCCTTACCTAATAATGCTATTTTCTCTGCCTGCTCAACGTCTATTCTTAGCGTGTATAAGAAATCCTTTATAATTTCTAAAGACG
Organism: Desulfurococcales archaeon; assembly: GCA_015521095.1. The sequence goes on from WAOU01000075.1 coordinate 1,832, forward strand.
CAGTCAATGTTTCCATTGTCTCGTAGAGGCAGGGATTGGCCTCTTGTAGATCAAGGCTATATCCGCTCGGTAGCTTCATCATAGTCGTCTTAAAGACCATACTACATCCTATTGTTCTTGAGGCTTTTCCTAGTAGTGCTTCGAGCGTCACAGGGTTCCGTTTATGAGACATTATACTGCTACTGGCTATATGCGAGTCTGGAAGGATCATTATCTTGTATGACAGCGACTGAAATGTCATCAAGTCAACCGCTATTCTTGAAAGTCTTACCAATTTATAATATAATATAACATGGGCTTAATCATAGCCGCATGTTATGACCTAGATTATGAATTGTCATTATGACTCCTCTTATGTCCGTAATACACTAATCTAACAGGATCCAATGTGATTAAACCTTCCTCTACAACCTCCTCGATCCTGGGTAAGATCTTGTTGATCTTATTAGCCTCATCCACTACTTCAATAACTATCGGTAGGTCCTCGCTCAGTCTTAAGACGTTGACCGTATGTATTAGGCTGTGGCTTCCATATCCAGCTATTCCTCGATAAACAGTGGCCCCTCTTATACCATTGGATTTGAGTATATTCAATATATACATGTAAAGTGGTTTCCCATGAAATCTATCACTCTCACCAATATATATTCTAAGCCTTAGCCATTTAGGTCTGTCACTTATAAACAAGGCCAGCCACCGCATACCCTAAATATAGAAACATAAGCCCGAGTATTATACTTAACATGATGTTAATTAAGGCTAGTGAAGACGAGGATTGTAGTAGCCTGAAGTTTTCATACTCAAACGTGCTAAATGTAGTAAAGGATCCAGCGTAACCTGTAGCAAGAAAAAGTCTCTGCTCTCGGGTAAATGCCCCATACAAAATCGAAGCACCCATAATAAATCCTATAATGAAACTTCCCAGTACGTTAACCATGAGGGTGCCCACAGGAAAACCAGTAAATCCAAGTCTACTCTGAATATAATCACTTAAAAGCCACCTAGATAAAGCTCCCAAACCGCCTCCAACGAAAACAAAGGCAAGACTAAACCCTGAGATCTTTACCACCCCGTGCCACCAGGTTCCCCGGGGAGACCCGTAAATTTATATAATTTATCACAAGTGTTACTATTTCTATTGGACTGATGCTTGAATCTGGACTTAGGTTCGAGCATGCTCTACGCTTCCTGAGAGGTCTAAGTTGGAAGGGCAGGTTTCGGTATATAATAGAGTCTATCCTAGATTTTACTGTGATGATAAGGGTGGTTATTGTAGGGCTTATCTGGGTATCAAAACTAACAGACGACGATTATAAGATCAAACCCCCCTACAAACGATGCTCTGGGGGAGGGCCTTCTAAACCTTTCAAAAACAGCTGAATGGATAGCTAACATCGCTGCAACACGTTAATGTATCACCACAGGCCGTGAGAACGGCTTTATCACGGCTCAAACACATGCTAGAAAACAAGGAGTCAGCTTTCCATAGGCCCGAAGAGTTACTTTCCCGCTCAAGCCTTGAGCTCAGAGCCGAGGTTGCAGTCATAAACTATCCTCTAACGGCACTTGGATAAATTGCCGTTAAGGTAAGGGAACTTGCAGGATCATCAAGGATACTACTCCTATTCCAGGAAGTCACCACTATCACGCTCACAATAGGAGAAGAACATGCGGACGAGATCCTCAAATCTATACCCATTGAACCAGTAAATACCTCACGTGAAAGAACCCTACTAATTATAATCAGTCCCCGGGAAATAATACACACGCAAGGATTCATCTCATACGTAACAACAATCCTAGCAAACGCTGGAATAAACATAGAACAAATAATGAGCGTCCATACAGACACAGTAATCGTCGTATCCCCAGAAGAGGCGGAGAAAGCATACAAGATAATCTCGGCATCAAGGAAACTCTATAAGAACGCATTCACCAGCTAAGTACATGGTCTAACAAACAACCTAGAGGGAAATCTGGTTCCAGTTATTACAGCTAGTTCTCTATCCCAAGATTCCTTGGGAAGATCGCGAGGAATCCATCCAGTCCTCCAAAACAACGTGTCAAGATTAAGTGGAGGCACACCAACCTGTTTAGCAAGATCCAATATCGCTTCCTGTGCTCTCCGAGGATCCCTCATTATATCTCGGTAACTCGATGCCTCAATTATACCAGTACTATAGAGAAAACAGGCCACCCTAAGATCTACGGGAATCATAGCATCCCACGGAGCCATTCTTCTCTTATCAACAATTCTAGCAACATAATATGACATCTTGGCAGCAAAAACGATAGTCTTAGCGTAGGGCTTAGAGGATAAAGCACGGGCTAATCCTTCAATAAGCCATCCTGCCGAGTCAAATATACTAAGAGGAGACTCATACAACCTATCGAGTACAGGTAATCCCTTAGATTTAACCTTATATAGCCTCTTTATCTTGGCAGCTCTCTGAAACACGGCTCCCCTACACTCTTCAAGAAATCTAACCTCGTCGTCGACAAGAGCACCTATGTCTCCTCTCATGGGAAGATCCATGTGATATCTGCTCCAGCAACGCCACCAATCCTCTCCCCTCATAGCCAGTTTATAGCTGACAAGTGCATTAAGCACTGCAAGAACGCTACTCTCACTGGCTCCCCTATTATCGACCAGATCTTTCACGCTATGATATTGAGGATCCTCGTCCTCAAGCCTCCTAACCAGATCCCTTATATTAGAGGAAACCAGTAGTGCAGAGACCTGTGAACGCCTATCATGGTTTATTGTATATCGTGATCTGTTCATAGTGTATACACCATTATGGGTTCATAATCTTTCCCGCGATCGGTGACGCCGATATCAGGGGTTCTCTATGTCGATGATTTCTTTTCTTAAGGTGTATTTTTCTAGCTTGTCCATGTCTACTTTTACTCCTATTCCTGGCTTGTCGCGTGGTATTAGTACCGATCCTTTGTGTAGAGTCCATGGCTCGGTTATGATGTCCTCCTCATAATATCGATCGCTGGCGCTTATGTCGCTGTGGTATCTTACTCCGGATAGGGTTCCTAGGGCTACTAGGATTGCTCTTCCTACTCCTGTCTCCAGCATTCCTCCTATCCATACTGGTCTCCCTGCTTTTTGGCTCCATAGGTCGTGGATCTGGAGGCTTGGTGTTATTCCTCCTACTCGGCCTGGCTTTATGTTGATAATATCTGCACTTTCTAGTTGCAGAGCGTATCTAGCGTGTCTTGGTGATTTGATGCTTTCATCAAGGCAGAGCGGTGTCTTTATCCTGGTTTTGAGCATGGAGTGGTCTAGCAAGTCATCGTAGTGTAGGGGCTGTTCCATCATGAGTAGATCGTATTTGTCTAGTGCTCTAAAGGTTTCGAGGTCCTGGAGACTGTATGCGGCGTTTGCGTCTACTTGTAGAAGTAAATCGGGATATTCTCTCCTGACGGCTTCAACTATTTGGATATCGGTACCTGGCTTTATCTTGAGTTTGATCCGCTCGTATCCTTCTTCAAGTCTCTTGGCTATTGTTTGGAGGAGCTCGTCTATACTTCTCTTTATGCCAATGCTTACCCCTACTTTTACGGGTCTAGGCTCGCCGCCTATGACCTCGTATAATGGTTTTCCCATGCGTCTAGCGTATAGATCCCATAGTGCCTCATCTATTCCTGCCTTTGCCATGTTATGGCCTCTTATACGAGCAGAACGTTTCTGGAACTCAACAGGCGATATTTCTCCGCCTAGGAACTTTACCAGGTAGTCTCTCACAATATGCCAGGCTGTACCTATGGTCTCATAACTATACCATGGTCCGTCCCCACTTACTATTTCTCCCCATCCCTCGTATCCTTCATTATCGACGAGGCGTACAAGGATCCCGTGCCTGGTCCGGGTTTTTCCAAAGCTCGTCTCGAAGTCTCCTTTAAGCTCCATAGCCACATGGTATAGTTCTAGTAGTGTTATCTTCATCCCTGAACTCCTCCGCTAATGATAAAGATGGAGGCCTCGGTTAAAGGAATCACGTTCATCCCATATAGAGGGGGATCCTTCTGGGGAGTATTCGTCATCGGCCCATGCTATAAGTTATGGTAGTAGATCCATTATTTCTCTCAGCGCTAGCTGGCGCCTAACAAGGCTCAGTGCCTCGTCCAGACCTATGCTCTGGCTGGAGCACATCCTGCAGGCCCTGTTGACAGGGTTCCAGACACAACCTTTCACCAGGTAGTCTTTTGCTTGGAGAAAGCTAAGTATCGTTGTACCTATGTATGATTCATCGGAGTATCCCGCGAAATGCGGTGTCATGATCACGTGCGGGTTATCCAGCAACTCATATCTTGGATCCCCTGGAGGCAATGGCTCGGTTGGATGAACGTCGAGAACGAAGTAGAGATCTGGCCTCTCCCTGGCGGCCTCGACCACGGCCATAGGTTCTTCTGTCTGTCCCCTACCTATGTTAACGTATATAGCTCCATGCGGGAGCCGCAATAGTAGCTCCTTCGTGACGAGCCCCGTTGTTTCCCTTGTGCGTGGTAAGCTATTAACTAGGATACTTGAATGTTTGAATAGGTCTTCGAGGCTCAAGTATCTTGCTCCCAGCGCTGCCTCTAGGCCTGGCTTCCTAGACCTACTGTAATAATAGAAGGGGCCTGCGCCAAGTCCTGCTAGCTTATAGGTTATACTTTGCCCTATTCTTCCAGCTCCTAGAAGTCCTACGCTTCTACCCCTTATTATGAGGCCTCTTAGATGAGTAGGCCATCCTTTCTCCGCCCACTTCGGCAAGTATAGGTGTCCGTGGACTATCATTCGTGACGCTGCAAGTATTCCTCCGACGGCGAACTCTGCTACTGCCTCGTTTATGAGTTCGGGCTGATTAGCAACACATACGTTTTCTTTCTCTGCGTCCTCCACATCAATGTGGTCATAGCCGGTGCTACGTGCAATTATTAGCTTTAGGCATCCCTTTTTCTCTAGGAGTCTCTTGTCTACGCGGCTGAACCAATTAATATAAACGCGGGATCTTGAAATAATTTCCCAGAGCTCTTCGCTCGGCACGGGTCTATCAGGTACATAAACATTGAATCCCTCGAGGTATTCGAGAAGATCTTCTCCGACAGGCCTGTTAAGAACAATATCATATTCGCACTCCAAGGAACCCGACACCCATATATTCATAAGGTCCAGTTCAGGTATTATATGGAGAAATACTGAGCGGCGCCATATGATTTAAAACCCTCACCGAGGAGAAAACATCTATGGATACATGTGGGGCCGTCGTCTAGCCTGGCTAGGATGCGAGGCTTGGGCCCTCGTGGTCCGGGGTTCAAATCCCCGCGGCCCCACCAGCCTCCTTCAAACACCAATGATACCAGGTTACGGTTGATTGTAGAAAACAATAGTCCGACCTAATGATTTTATGAGTCAAGACCACTACAATATACGGGGACCTCTATACAATGCTACAATATAACTAGGTTAGTATCCCGGGATGAAGGTGCCAATAGATTGAGAAAAACTATGAAGACACTACTAGATAGCTATCGACTCTGGCTCATAACACTCGTCTTTCTAGGACTGGTTCCACGAATCATAGTTGCACCCTATACCAGTGGTAGCGATATCCCACAGTTCGCTGGATTCGCCGATACGTTCTTAGAATATCACTTTCACTTCTATGCTTATTGTGATGCTACTGCGTGGAAAGAGCTGGGATGGGCGTATCCATGGCCCTATGTCTACGGCCCACTGTTCATCATTATACTTGGAGTCCTCCGGCTCATTGCTCCTTCACCGGTTCAAAGAATTGTAATGGATGGATCATACCATGTTTATGCTCCTCGTGACTGGATAGTAGCTATTAAAGCCGTCTATATTTTCTTCGACATAGTCTCGGCTGTTCTCATCTACATGATAGTAGAGAAGTATACTGGCAATAGGTGGAAGGGACTCGTAGCAATGGCATTGTACTATCTTAACCCGATGGTGATATACATCTCGAGCATCTACGGCATGTTCGACCAGATCCCCCTAGCATTCTTCCTCGCCGGAATATACGTTTACCTCTACTCTCGTAGGAAGTGGGCTGGATGGCTACTCATGGGCATCAGCCTGGCCATAAAGCCACTACTGGTATATGCCGTATTAGCAATGTTACTATACCATTATCGATCATACGGCTTCAACAAGCTCTTAACGGCATTGTATCTTGTATTTCTACCATTGGCCGTTGCATTCTCCCCATATATGTTCGCGGAGCCAGAATCACTTTCCTTCTTAATGAGAGCAGCGAAAAGCGTGTCGTCACCAAGCTATAGTGTACCGGTAGTATACAGTTTTAACGGTATATTCTCAATAGCGTTCTATGCATGGAACTATGAGGGCATAAATACTTCATACATCCTAAAGCTTTGGCCAGTCCTGTTCATACCGTTGTATCTACTCGTCCTTTATGCTGTCCGGAGAATAAGGGATCCCCTTGTACCGGTTCTGGCCTCATACATAGTCTATACGGCGACCTACTGGAGAGTAAACCACCAATACTTAGTTCCGACTGTTGCATTCGCGTCAATAATAATGTTCACGGCACGAAGTAAAGTAGTGAAAACACTTGCAACCGTAACGGGACTGATAGCTGGGCTCTGGCCACTACTCTACCCTATTAGTTTTTGGGCCAAAGTCCACATACAGCAACCTAACGAAACAGTAGTATCTCTACTCAACACTATTTCTGTTAATACGGTGGATCCACTGGTCTACGTCTATTATTCTTTAATATTGACTATTATACAGATACTCCTTGTACTTGCGATATCATTCTCGCAAAAGGATACCTGTCTCTAGACTCAGAATACTTGAACTAGTGGTGCTGGACTAGGCGTACTTTCTTTTTTGGAAGCTTATCCCATGCATCCTTATTAAGTATACATCCAGGGTCGGGCGCGAACGGGTCTCTATAGTATGCATATGCCCTTGCCCTACAGCCGCCACATATATTCCTATACGGGCACTTGGCACAGTATCCTTTGAGGTTATCCCTGTTTCTGAGTGCTTTCAATAGAGGACTGTTCCACCAGATCTCGTTGAAAGTAGTTTCTCTCAGGTTACCAACCTTTACGGGTAGGAATACGCATGGTGTAACATCTCCGTTTGGCTGGATAGCTGCGTATATTCTTCCGGCCCCGCATCCTCCGATGAATTCTGCTAGGCTCTTCATTATCCTGTTGTTTCCTACATAGAAGTGTGTTGGCGCCACTTCTTTACCGCTACTCAGCTGGAGTACCACTCTAGCATATTGTGGAGCAGTGCTTATGATTTCTATTTTCCTATTCTTCATCTCGTTGTATAGTGTTCTTAGGACTTCTTCTCTTTCCTCTGGAGTCAGGTCGAGCCATGCATGGTCTTCTCCTCTTCCTGTGGGTACGAAATTGAAGAAGATTACTCTCTGCACGCCTACTTCCTCGGCTAGGTCGAGTATCTCGGGTATCTGGTCTTTGTTAAGCTTGGTTATCGTCGTCGCCATTCCATTGCTTATACCTAGGTCTACGGCGTTTTTTAGGGCTTTTATTGCCTTGTTCCATGCCCCAGGTACTCCTCTGAACTTGTCGTGCTCGCTTGGTCTAGGACTGTCAACACTTACCTCTACGTATCGTAGACCGTGCTGGACTGTTTTCATAAGGTATTCTTTGTCGGCGAAACGGGTACCGTTGGTTGCAACAGCCACATATATTCCACGATTATTCAGCTCGTCAACTATGCGGAGAAAGTGGGGATGGATAGTAGGCTCTCCTCCACTCAGTGCTACTGCCGCTACCCCTGCCTTGTCCAGCTGGTCAACTACCATTAGCTTCTCCTCTAGAGATAGCTCGTCGGGACCCGGTTTATCGGCGCGCTGATAGCAGTGTATGCATCTTAGGTTACACATGTTCGTAAAGTTCCATACTATCAGGAATGGCGCTGATAGACTCTGTGGGACTGTTACACCGTATTTGGCCAGGCTCTCTATTACAAGGGATATTCCCCTCCTAACCGCGGGATCCTCTAGTGCCTTACTAGCCGACTCTATATCACCTCCTAAAAGCTTGACACCCATCTTAATAGTACTGGTTATAAGAGTTCCCAGGAACCGTGCGGTCACAGGACAACTATACACCTGTTCTCCAGCAAGCTTACTTAGAGCATGATAAATGACCGTGGCCTCTCTATCAACGTTTTCCTTGTAACGACAGGTGACACGTCTTGTAGAAGCTTTCAAGTATGAGCGTGTTATGGGATTATTGAAGAGGAGTCTTATACCTGCCAGCAGTCTCCCAACATCTCCTTTCCCCTCTTTGTTTCCTTCGGCGTGCTTCGTCAAAGAGAATCACCATGCTGAAGATAATTTATTATAAGGAGAGATACAGCTAGTTGTAGATTATAATGGTATAAAGTAAACTACTACATGTAGATAAATAGATTATAATCACATCAACAGGGTTTTACCAATTTATCTTCTCAGAATGGGCATTCTCTCCACGTATCCAGCATCGTCTTTAGGCAAGTGAGGAAACAGGAGACTAACGATATTCCTCCATCTAGAGAGCTCACTCACTATGAGACGAGCTAGACCCTCCTTCGGTCGCTTTCCCCAATAGACTTGCCTTATAACATCTAGTAGTTCTTCGGGGAGACCAGGCTCGTATGATTCTACTATTTTAGCTATTCTAACCACGTTTACTCTGATTAGGTTCCCCCCTAAGTTTCCATGGAATCTAACGAATAGCCTATGGCTATTAGGGGTGTAAACAGTCTGTCTCTTCTCAGCGTCATAATCGTCTACTGGAATCCGTACATCGTCGCAGTAGTATTCTTGGACTTTTCCCACATTATGCTCGAAGAGTATTCTAATCTCGCCTTCTTTCAACTGGTAAATAGTGAACCCGTATTCTCCTCTTGGAAGCCGAGACCAGAAAGCTCTTACATCATACTGGGAGTATCCTAGGTCATATAGCATGCCAGTAGTTACTGCTGGAGGATCAATACATTTAAGTCTGCAGACTGTGCATGCTATCACATGCCGTCTTAGAGAATCTAATAACATGTCAACGTTTATCCTTCTCTTGGCCCAATATAATAGTTCTTTATCTATGTATTTGCTGTGCACCAAGCTATCACCGAATTTCTTTCATTTAAACATTGGTAGTATAGCGAATATCATGTATTACTATACTGGCTCGGGCTTAACAAGAGAATAATATAGGAGACATATACTATGACAATATCATGGCTGACTAGTGTAGAGTAACATTGACTCTTCTCTAGACAATGACGTAACACGTCACTTTGTTCGCGGATCTTATATTAGTCACGGTATTCCTTTTATTGTTCATTGGCGGGATGACCGGGAATCCGGGAACTTAGCTGTAACGGCCCCTTGGAGGGCCGATGGGCTGGATGCTGAATAAGCTCATGGGGACCGCTGATACTCTATACTAAGAATAAAGGGATAGGAGTAAAGACTAGTTTCTTGTCTAGTGGGTTCCGAGATACTTGAATAGGATTGGATCCGTGAATGTGTTTATGAATTTGAGTTTCTCATCGACGTAGACGAGGAAGTAGCTGTGCTTGAAGTCTGGTAGGTCTTCGGCCAGCTTCTCTGCTAGTCCCGGGGGCCAGAAGTTATCTTTTACCTCCAGGGGATCCACCCATTGGAACATCATATTCTTGAATTCTTTTCTGGGCTCTCCGCTTAGGTGCTGGCACTTGAAGTAGAATAGTAGTTCATGTCTTGGTTTTCCCTTTCTCTCGTTTAGTGTCTCGACAACGTATACTAGTCTCTCCGGTATAACTTCTATTCCTGCCTCTTCTCTCATCTCTCTTATTACTGTGTATGGTATGCTCTCGAGGAACTCTACTCTTCCCCCAGGGATACTGTAGACTCCGTTCTTTTCTCGCTGTACTAGTACTTTGTTTTCATCGTTGACAATTATACATCGGCTCCGCACTATTATTCCTAGTCCATGCTTAGGATACTTCACTAGCCCCTACACCCGCGATGGGTTTAATGGGGTTACTGGAAAAAACATCTTTTGAAAATCCACAACTATTCTAGTACTATTTCTTTACGCTGGGAGTAATACTATTGGTAATACACTCCATTCCCGTTTATAACGAGAAGGGGTCTCATAACGATCCTATTGGGTGCATGGTCTATGAGAGGACTAGCATACATGATACTAGAGCTCCTAGAGAAGGAAGGACCACTATCACCAGGAGACGCAGTCTCCCACCTAGGAGCACCACGCTACAAGGTATTAGCCGCGTTTCAGTGCCTGGAAGAGCTAGGGCTTATCGCTCCACTCTACAAGAAAGGCACTTATAAGATATACCAGGTGACCGATGCCGGCGTCATACTGCGGAAAGCCTCTGAGAGATCAAGTATAGCTGACCAGCTCTATCATGCGATACAGTCTCTCGACGTTCTAGAATCACATGTCGGGAGCGAGGTTGTGACAGAGGATGCTTAGGCTACTATATAAGGGAAAAGGCTGCCGACGGCATCTATATATTATATAATGAGTATTACACACGGATGTTTAGCGCTTACCCAGTAATACCTCCTCGTCCAGATAGCTAGGAACCTCTTCCAGGTTCACCAAGGGTATAGCAAGCCATCCAGGCCGAGTCTTCTTAGAGATCTCTATCTTCTCCCCAGTCTCATCGCTCTTCGCAAGAATATACTTTGCCTCCTCCGCGCTCTTCGAGGCATCCTCCTCGACATAATAATACACTATTGGGAGACCATAGTACTTGTAATAGTCCTTATACATCATCTGGAGAAAATACACTGTCCTACCATCCCTAGAAACCCTGTACACAGGCATCACAATCATACGACTGGCAAGCGTAGACGCGAGGCGAACAAGATCACCAAGACCAGAAACCCTGACATGAACCGCCTTCTCAAACCCTGACATATCCAAGCACCATTATGTTTTCTGGTTGGCACAATCCTAAAATAACCCTACTATAATATTATACAGGACTGGACGCGGGGGTGCCCGAGCCTGGTCAAAGGGGTCGGGCTGAGGACCCGATGGCGTAGGCCTGCGTGGGTTCAAATCCCACCCCCCGCACC
>WAOU01000076.1 GCA_015521095.1 Desulfurococcales archaeon
AAACATCGCAGGGTAGCGGAATATACGCCTCTGGAACATATGGTCTTTGAAAGCGACGGCCCCTATAATTATAGAGGGCTCAGGTTATCTCCCATAATGATACATGAAACAATAGAGGAAATCGCGTCACTAAAGAAGGTATCCGTCGATACTGTTCTTTCATATGCTTCATTGAATAGCGAGAGACTACTCTACGGCTAGAGTATTTCCTTACTCTATTATTATACAGTCTACTGTGTCCTTCTCTGCAAGCCAGACTTTCTCTACCCGGAGATCATAGTTGTAAGGTCCCTTCCTCTCTCGTGAGCCCCTTAGACATAGTTTTTTCCTGTAGTGTGTCGCGTCTACAACTAGAGTTTCTGCTTCCCCTCCTTCGAATGCTGGATGGAAACCATACTTTTTTGATGCCTCGAGTATCTCCTCCAGTAAGTCCGGGGTAATGGGTCTTCCCAGGATCTCTGGCTTTAAGCCATATGTGCTTATTCGAGTTATTATGAAGATGAATCCTTTGTTTACCAGGAGTTTCATGTACTCTACCGGATCCATTTGCCATGCTGGAGCGTATACTTCTGTACCAGTTTCCTCGGATATACGTTTTATCCTCTCGTATTGGTATCTGCTGGCTAGAGCCCCTACGACTATGGTATCATAGTTATATTCTTTTTTGAGTTGTTTTAGTATGTTGAGTAGTTCTTCTACTTCTTTTTCTTTTTCTCCTGAGACCTCGGCTACCACGAGCCTGTCTCTGAGACCTATCGCTTCGGCTTGTAGTGTAGTGTAGTCCACAAGAGGCGTGTGGAACATCCAGCTATAGTCTTGGCGTGGTCTTATCGATAGTATACATGCTGGTTCCCAGCCGTTCTCTAGTGCTCTATATAATGCATAGTTGCTGTCTTTTCCTCCGCTTAGAAGACTACAGAATTTCTTCATGTTTGATTTTTCACCTTTTTCCTATACTTTCTCGTATTGTTTCGTCGCATTTCTCTTTGAGGGACACGATGTCTTGTATTGGATATTGTTGTTTGACTCGATAGTTTATTACTTCGTATTTTTCGCCGTTACCTACTAATAGTACTACTGCTTGACATCTATCGGTTAGCTGATAATAGCATAGCTTGACGTCTTCCTGCTCTATACATGTGAGGGGCTCTTTAGATGGTTGAGGAGTTTCGATAAGGAGATACGTATCTATGGAATAGAATATAGAGCCATCTACTTCTATTATGACGGCTCTTTCATGCCTGGTAAAGTATTCTTCTCGAGTCGTTGGTTTTTCTTTCATTGTAGTTGTCCGGCTCCCTAGGCTACTCTTCTTGGAATATTGGTGTAGCTATTTTTAAGTCTCTACCGCAGAATGGACACTTATATTTTAGCATCCTTGCATCTGCTGCACAGAAATATGCTCCGTAGTCTTTGGCGCAGTGTGGACAATAATAGACTACCTCTATTTTTCTTACCGAACCTGGCTGTTGTCCGGTTAGGCTTAGGTATCTACCGCATACGCGGCATCTAACTGTTACCCATCCTACGTGTCCGTGTGCGTTTGTTCCCTTGTCTAGGCCGAGCGTCATCCTCTTCACCACATCGAGTGTCATAGACAATTGGATTTAAATCCTACTATCTACTACGAACCCTTACAAGGCGCGTGTAAGAGGAATATGCGTATAGCTAGATTAGTGAATAGAAGGGGTGTAGATAGGTCATGAATGCTAAGCTGATAATCGCCGCATTGTTCATATTGATGGTTATTCTTGGAGTGACTGGCGTAGTCTTATACTATAAGAGTCTTGCACCTTTGAGAGATGTTAAGGAATGTACGACTGTGGGAGATGTTCTTGACCGTGTAAAGTATCTCGAGTACAATATAACTGATCAGGAAGGTAACTTCTATCTTGTCAAGGTCTACAATGATCCAGCAACTAGATCTGGAAGCATCGAGTATTATGGTAATAATACACTTATCGCAAAAGCCTCATATACCTATGGGACCAGGCTCGAGTCGTTCAGCATTTCTTATCTCGATACTAATACTAGCATGAATGCAAGTGGGACGAACATCTATATCTTCGAGGATAAGTTTTACACCAGCCTTAACATGACATATAACGAGACAGTAGGTATCACTGGTGCCGAGCCTTTCCCCGGTATTGCTCCTATATACATGATATGCTATGTAGGGAAGGCAAATGATATCAACTGGGATTACTATGCGAGCATAATCAAGCCTAGAAACTACACGCTTGGAGTCATGGATGTCCAAGTATCATATGCGAAAACCCTGTTCCTAGGAGAAGAAACTGACGCTCTATTAGTGAGGCTTGTTAGGAGAGGAACCGCCATTAACATGTGGACTTATCCATTATATGAGTTCGTGCTAGTCGACTATAATGGTCTCGCTGTCGCGAACACGATAGTAGTTGATATAGCAATGCCGCAGTATACTAACACTTTCGTGTTCCATCTTGTGGACATACAGCTCGCTGGCTAATCCATTTTCTTATTATTAATATGTCCGGTTAAGCACGTATTAGTTCCTCAGTACCCTCTCTCCACGTTGATTTCATCTCTACCTCCACAAATACACTATCCATTAATATAGAGTAATACCGGTGAAGCAACATGCAGATTACACACCTAGTACTAGTAGGTCCGGATCAGACACTCTACGAGAAACTAAGAGTCGTAACGTTCAAGATAACTCCAAGCGAGCTAGAACAAGTAGACAGACTAGCCCGAAAAATGGGTATGAGCAGGAGCGAGCTTATACGGTATGCACTCAACAAAATCCTAGAGGATCTCGAAGCCAACAGACAACCTAAATAACCCCTACCATAATTTATGATACAAGGCACGCCGCCGTAGCTCAGCCTTGGCAGAGCGCCGGACTCATACGGCCTGCAGAGTCCCTGCAGGTTCCGGAGTCGATGATCCGGGGGCCTGAGAGATCCGGAGGTCCCGGGTTCAAATCCCGGCGGCGGCACCACTCTCCAGGCCCCCAACAAATTTCCATATTATTTCTCGTGCAATTGTGAATGAGGAGAATCTGGTACTGATAGTCTTTCTGTGCTTGTATTTTTAATATTATACTTGTTTTATGTAAAATACATAATTATATTAAAAATACTTATTGTTAAAATAATATACAGCAGAAATAAATAGGCCGGACACTATTACATATATTTAGAGGGAGAGGGATAGAGGAGACAATAATGTTATGGGGCTCACTAGTACAAAAAAGACTAAAAGTATCACTATCAAAGGACACAACAAGACTAGTAGACTACTACATCAAACATACCGGGAAAGACACAGATAACGCCATAGAAACCCTAATAGGCCTAGGCTTCGAGTATTGGACAGCTAATCTTCAAACATCTCCACTAGCCTCCGAGCTAGTAGAGGACAATCTCCGTTACCGGACTCTACTACTCGAGGCGTCAGAGAGAATACGAACATTAACAGTGATAATATCATCCTTGCTTAACGATCTAAACGAAAATTGCGAAAACTGTTATACAAAGAAGCATAAACGAATTGAAAACTATATTAACAGACTCTACGAATACTGCTCTATGCTAGTTATAGAAGCTACGACAAAGAAATAGCGGGCTATCCGGGAAAAGAGCCTAGGCCTCTATCCTTTACTTTTTGAGTAAAAACACAGTTATAGTTCCTCGATAACCGGTTATAGCGAATCCGGCTTAGGCCGGATCAAGGACCAGTAATCAATGGCCTCGATAATCGTAGCGATCGAGGTGTAGAACCGTTGACAACCGAAAGCCTAATGGAGCCTGTGCTCATCGGGTTGCTCCAAGGACTCCTAGAATGGCTACCCATAAGTAGCTCAGGACAACTAAGCCTGATCCTTACCCAAATCCTAGGAATATCGCCAGCCATAGCATACAGATTGAGTATAGCCTCTCATCTGGGAACCGGACTATCAGGCGCGGTTATACTGAGAAGAGAACTACTACGGGCTCTACACGAACTGAAACTCTTAGAGATAATAATACTCCCTGTGATCGTCGGAGCACCAATAGCATTGTTATTAGAAAAACAAATCACAAACCTACAAGGTGATTTATTTAACTTAATGATAGGAGCCTTACTTCTTGCAACAGCCTTCATAGTATACAAAGCTAGATCTGGCGGTGGAAGAAAACTAGAAGACCTAACCCTAACAGACTTGATCATCCTTGGAATAGCTCAGGGACTTGCAGCCCTACCGGGCCTCTCTAGAAGCGGCATAACAATAGCTGTACTCCTTCTAAGAAATGTGGATCCAATCGACGCTGTCAAGGCTTCATTCCTCACAGGTATCGCGGCAACAGGCGCAGCAGCACTTTACGAACTTATATCCTATAACTTTGAATACTGGAATATGGCTATGGCGGTGGCACTAATGCTATCATCATTATCTGCTGGACTATTATCAGCTAAGTCAATGCTTGTCCTTGCCCAGAAATACAACAAGGAAATAACGATATTCGCCGCGATAATAGGCGTTCTCGCAATAATCTCCGCAATACCAGCATTCCTATAAAGCTATGCATAGAGAAACAAGGACATGAAAAATTTAAACCGCCAAAACTTATCTATGAGATACAGGACGCCGCCGTAGCTCAGCAGGCAGACCCGACATAGGAACCGCTGCGCGGGGCCTACAGCGCTGGCCTTGTAAGCC
>WAOU01000077.1 GCA_015521095.1 Desulfurococcales archaeon
CTGGTGGAGCCTGGCTACAGTAACTACTGTTGGCTACGGAGATCTTGTTCCTGTGACATCTCTTGGAAAAATGATTGGTGTCGTCCTCATGTTGTTTGGAATCGCAGTACTCGGAGGCTTTATTAGCCTGACTAGTACAAGTATAATGAGAGTTCTTTCAAGATACCAGTCTATAATGCGGGAAACAGCGCTCCAATCAGACTATATGAAGCTAAGATACCTCGTCTCGAGAATTACAGAGCTCAATGAGAAAGAATACAATGAAATGCTCCACCTTATTGATATAATTAGGGCAAGAACGCTACATGATAATATTGATACATAGTGTTTATCATTTCTTTTAGACGGTAACTAATATCTATTATCCTAAATTATAATGATATAATTTTAAATCGAGAGTCAAGCGATGGTGGATTGTATGTGTCTATACATAGTTCGGGTGAAGATATATAGAAAACTAGACTATTAACGATAAGAGTGAGTGGGAAGTCTGTGGGACTATCTCAGGGTGTCTTCTAAAATGAGTTACGTAGATAATTCTAGAAAACTATGGAGTATTCTCAGACTAAGAACTCTCCCCGTGGGGATCAAGTTTCTAGATAAAGATCCTGATAATACTCCTCTACCTGGATTTCGTCCGCTCAGGGATTTTAGGAGGAGAATGACGTTTTGTCAAGCCGCAGCAATAGCACGCTACTATGGATGGCCTATGCTACTTGGCCTAGAAGATCTCTCTTGTCCAGGAGCCATGGTGGTTCTAGGCCTAGCAGAGCCCCCAGAATATTTTCTTGACGGCAGTATTAGTGCGGGACTATATGCTCCCGATAAGGAGACGGGTGCCAGGCTAGACCGACACGTTATACCTAAGGATATGCCGAGATACAAGGGTGTGTCTATATTTCCATCCACGGAAAAAATTGCGGAGCCCGATGTGATACTCGTATATCTGACTCCCGGACAGCTATCCAAACTTGCGACTGCAATAGCCTATGCCTCCGGAGAACCATTAAAGATCGAGAGTGCAGGAAAAGCAGGTAGTTGTGGAGGCGTCGTAAAAGCACATAGCACGCGTAAGCCAGTAGGAATACTTCCAGGTCTAGGCGACCGAACCATTGCTTGGACAATGGACGATGAAATGGCCGCAGCCATACCTATAAAATTATTCTCTCAAATAGTTGAGTCGTTAGAAGAACAACAGAACCAGGGAGTAATAACATACCCTCCAAAGCCCTTCCTCTTCTACGAGTTCAAATTCAAAAACATCCCAATCATAGGAACCTACTACGATCGCTTCCTAAAAGAAGTCCAGAAGCAAAACAACGATCAAAAATAGAGGGGATAAATTGTGAATCCCGAAGACTTCGAGAAGCTAGTCGACATCACCAAGAATCGGGCATCAGACCTCTTAGCTAGAACATGGAACTGTGCTCTAAGCCCTCTAGCGGCTCTCTACGAATCTCTCGGACTGGAGTTAACACCGGAGATGGAGGGAGCCGCAGTTGGCTTTGCAGGAGGCATAAGCGGTAATAGACATATATGTGGTGCATTGTGGGCGGCTGTGAATACCGTGGGTGCATATACGAGGAAAATGCAGTCTCTACGCGGCCATCGTCCACGATTGGAGGGAGGCATGGAGTTCATTGATGCCAACAAGGAGATCCACGAGCTTGCCTCAAAAGTATACAGGAAGTTCATTGACTTATTTGGAAGCCCTAATTGTGGCGACCTAAACCCAAAATTCGACCTAGTGAGCCGTGAACAACAGCGCAAATGCCGTGCTCTCGTAAGGAAAAGTACAGAGATTGCTTTACGTGTTCTGCGCGAAAAATACGGAGACCATCTGGGCTTGACAGGTACTTCTCACTAACATACATGAGAGGTGGCCGTGGCCATGAAGAGAGAATATGATGTTATTGTAATAGGTTCGGGTATCGGAGGTGCCGCCACGGCACTTACAGTTGCTAGCCGGGGCTATTCGGTGGCTGTGGTTGATGGTGGCAAAGTCGGCGGTACATGCGTAAACGTTGGATGCGTTCCAACAAAGTATCTTCTCCGTGTATCTGAGCTCTATAGTGATGTCGTTCGTCAAGTCTCGCAAGGAATATTCGTCGGAGATATACATCCTGATATTCCCGGTATAATGAGGAGGAAAAACGAGCTAATAGACCAAGTTATACAGTGGTATGTCCAACTGGTTTTTCCGAGCTATGGAATAGATCTTATACAGGAATACGCGAAATTAATTACTCCTCATAGTATAAGACTGAGGAATGGAACTATTCTAAATGCTAGGAAGGCAATAGTAGTTGCAACTGGAAGCAAGCCAGTGATACCCCCAGTAAATGGTCTAAGAGAAGCCCTGCAGAACGGATGTGCAATCACGAGCAATGAAGCCTTATCACTAAATGAGACGCCGGAGAGGCTTTTAGTCGTGGGAGCAGGCCCTATAGGTCTGGAACTTGCCAGTGTTTGGAGAAATCTAGGCTCCGAGATAATCGTTGTGGAGCTAATGGATAGAATTCTACCCAACATGGATCCCGACATATCAAGAACACTAGAACGGATACTCATCGACGAGAAGGGCTTTGCAATTCATACAAGTACCGCCGTAAAAGAAATCGACTCAACTACTTGTAGAGCAAATATATCCAGTGTCGGCTGGATTAATGTTGACAAAATACTAGTTGCAACAGGAAGAAGACCATACAGCGATGGCCTCGGCCTAAATACTATTGGCGTTAGGCGTGGAGAAAAAGGAGAAATACTAGTCAATAAAAGACAAGAGACGAATATTAAGGGGATTTACGCTGTCGGAGATGTTACCGGAGATCCTCTCCTCGCGAGTAAGGCAAAAGTTCAAGGTATTGTCGCTGGACTAAACATAGTTGGAGAAGAGGCTGAATACAGCCCTCTCGTAGTCGCATATACTGTTTTTACTGATCCCGAAGCTGGCTCTGTTGGAGTGTCGGCTTCTAAAAAGGATCCTAGATTTATAGTTAAGAAGTTTCCTGCCACGGTCAATTATAGGGCGATTGTCAACGAGAAAATGTACGGAATAGCGAAGATCGTAGCAGAGAAGAATACGGAGAAAGTCGTTGGATTCCACATGGTCGGCATGTATGCCAGTGAAATTGTTAACACTGCTGCCGTCGCTATTGCTAATGGAATCACACTTAACGAACTCCTACGGGTTCTATTCACGCATCCAGTTATGAGTGAGGTTTTTCTCGATACCGCACATCTGGCGAAAGGTTTGAACGTCTATTTACCCAGGAGGTGAGGCTTCAATGAGTGAAGGGCTTCCTTTTGATCCGTCGAATCCTCCATGGGTTGCGAACTATGATGAAGGAGTTCCTGCTAAGGTAGAAGTGCCTAGAATAATGCTTCACGAGATGCTCATAGAAACGGCCAAGAAATATCCAGAGAAACCGGCTGTCACATACTATGGACGAGTCTTAACATATCGTGAACTATTGAACCATACTCTCAGAGTAGCAAGTGGACTAAGAAAGAAAGGGATAGGGGAAGATGACTGCGTCGCAATTATCCTCGCCAATACTCCCCAATTTATAACAGTCAGCTATGGGGCAATGCTGGTTGGAGCTAAGGCCTGTCTTCTCAATCCATTATGGAGCAGTATACAAGTAGAAGACATGCTAAACTGGCTAGCCGCCAACATTGTATTCTTGCAAGATGCATTACTCGATAGACTAGGCGATATCGTCAATAGATTCGACACGATAATATCGAGAATCGATGACTACGGTGGATTAGCCTGGAGAACGAAAATTAAACTAGGCCGTCTCTTAGGAAAACTGCCAAAGCTACCTAGGGGTATAGAATACTATAATAGTCTCATGCGTGATTCCCCTCTAGAAAATACAGGGTACTACAAGGGTGAACCCGAGGACAAGGTGGCGGCACTACTTTTTACAGGTGGGACAACTGGTAAGCCTAAGGCTGTGATGCTCACCCATTTGAACCTTATGGCTAACATAGTATACCAGAAATACTGGTTCCATAGAAATGAGGCCCAAGATAATGTACTGGCTCTTTTACCTTTTTTCCATGCATACGGCTTTGGCAGCATACTAGGGCTCTCATTACATATTGCAGCTAACCTTGTGCTACAGATTAGATATGATCCCCGAGAATTCATTAATGCCATAATTAAGCATAATATTAGTCTTGTTCCGGCCGCTCCAACTATATATATCAATCTACTACGTGTGATGCCCGAAGAAGAACTAGCCAAGATAAAAGGCAAGGCAGAGATATGTTTCAGCGGCGCTAGTCCTCTACCAGTAGAAATAATGAAGAAATGGGAAGAGATAACGGGTTGCCCAATAGTTGAAGGATACGGATTAACAGAGACTAGCCCTGTTGCAGCTGCAAATCCTGTTAAGGGAGTGAAAAAACCTGGCAGCATCGGTCTTCCAATGCCTAATACTCTTCTCGCCATAGCGGATCCTGTTGAGCCACGAATCATAGATGGAAGAGGCGAAATAGTAATACACGGCCTTCAGGTTATGAAAGGATACTATAAAATGCCTGAAGAAAATAAGAAGGCCTTTTTCGAGTGCTGTGGTTATCGTTGGCTGAGAACAGGCGATATCGGATACATAGATGAAGAAGGTTATTTCTATATCGTTGATAGGAAAAAAGACGTAATAAAGTACAAAGGACACAGCGTCTTCCCCCGTATAATAGAAGAAGTACTCTATCAGCATCCATGTATTGCAGAGTCTGCTGTTATAGGTGTGCCGGACCCTGAGGTAGGCGAGAACATCAAAGCATTTATCGTCCTCAAAGACGAATGTAAGGGTAAAATATCCCCGGACGATATTAAGGAATGGTCTAAAC
>WAOU01000078.1 GCA_015521095.1 Desulfurococcales archaeon
AATAGTCGATGAGGCCTGGCGAGACGGCATCTTCTTAGCACAGAGTAGCTGGGGACCCACACTATACACTCTTACTACACGGGATAGAGAGGCTAGCGATATCAAAACACTAAAACTCATCTCTAAACTAATAGGATTAGACACAGATGTCTTAAGCGTAACCTCCAGAAATATGCCTGCGTCAATAGAATGCTTTGAGTAGCCCTAAGATGAAAGACATACTTTACGTGCTGGATAATACTCATATATACCAGTTTACCTTTCCTCAACTAACGATAATCTATTTTATAAGATTAGAGTGTTAGTATCCAGTGGTGGCGTAGAGTGGTCCTAGACAAAGAAGCAATGAATAAGCTAATGGTTACAATTATAGTTATAGTAATCCTAGCGGGTGTCTATGCTGGAGCTCTACTAACAATGAAGAGATACGGGCTATCCCCCCAAGCTCCAGAGGCAACAATCAAGATCGGATGCTCATACTCGTCTACAGGACCATTCGCGGAGATAAGCCAAGAAATAATGAAGGGACTCGAGCTCTGGGCTGAGGAAGCGAATACATATGGAATAGACGTGGGAGGAAAAATCTATGGAGTAGAACTAGTCTGCAAGGACGTAAAAGACGACAAGGTAACGGCTGCAACAGCTTACAATGCCATGATTAAAACCGATAAAGTCACATTCCTAGTAGGACCAGCATCCAACGAGCTGTCAGACTCGGTAATCGATGTTGCAGAGGCGAATCAAAAACCACTCATCCTAACATTCGCAGACAACGACGACCTATTCACAGGCAGCAACTATAAGTACACGTTCATGCTAATGGCACCACTATCAAAGCAAATTCAGACCACTATCCAAGCACTACAACAAATAGATCCCAACATAACACAGATCGCTATAATATACGAGAATGCAACATACTCCTCTACAATCTACTCCAAGCTAAGAACACAGATAAGCGTCCTACAGGGATACAACATAGTATACGAGGCATCATACACTGATAACCCAGCTGCATTAGTCAACGAAATAGTCCAGACAAGAGCAAATCCGCAAGTCATATTCATAGTAGCTGAAAACAGTGATGGTCTAGCAAAAGCTATAACCAGCATAAAGCAAGCAGACATTACGACCCTAAAAGCAATAGTAGTATTCGCACCCGAGACAAGCATCTATACCGCAACCGAACAAGTTGGAAACCTAATGGAGGGAGTAATATACGTATCACAGTGGGAGCCAGTTGCACCCTTCAACCCAATATTCGCAGCAAACCTAGGCCTAGACTGGTACGGATATACCACAACAGAAGACTTTGTATCAAAATACATGAACAAGTACGATGATGAACCCTCCTACTATGCCGCATTAGGATACACGGCGGGACTCCTGCTACAAGCAGCCATGGAAGAAACTAAGAGTGTCGACCCAACAGTAATATCACAAGCACTCCTAAACATGCACCTAATGACGTTCTATGGACCAATAGGATTCCAGGGCTCTGACTGGTACCCAGGAGGATACCCCGGATTCCAGGAAGCTCACGATGTACTACTAGTCCAGTATCGGCTTGAGGGCAACAACCTAGTAAAGATTATAATCTGGCCAGATACCTATGCTACTGGCCAGATACTCTATCCATTACCGTAATCCTTCCTCATAGTTTTTCCCTGAGAACATAATACTTCATAACTTTGATAACATGCGAGTTCTTCTCAACAGAATAATGACAAGCCATATCTATCATGTTATTTATTCTCTAACAAAATAATACAATCATAGCGCATGACACTAGTAGCAACATGGAAGAACATTCATCCTAACTCTAAATACGCGTAAATGGTGGTGTCGGAAAAATTGCTGGACAAGTGGATTCCAGGATTATCAAGAGAAAACACAGAGAAGCTTCTCAGAACACTAGGCATGGACTCATTTGAGGATCTCTTCAAAGACATACCCTCGGAGATACGTCTATCCGAGGACAAATGGAACAAGCTAAGAATCGGCTACGGCAAGCCTCTAAGCGAGAAAGAAGTCGATCAAATTCTGTCGAGTAAACTTGGAAAAATAACCAGGCCCAAAATACCCCCGTTCCTCGGAGGAGGAGCATGGTATCATTACAGGCCAAGCTATATAGACTATATTATATCTATGGGAGAGTTCCTAACAAGCTATACACCGTACCAGCCAGAAGCGAGCCAAGGCCTCCTCCAAGCACTATTCGAGTATCAGTCACTCATAGCTGAGATCTATGAGCTAGACGT
>WAOU01000079.1 GCA_015521095.1 Desulfurococcales archaeon
ACACTGAAAACTATAGGTCACCCGGCCGTCTAGCAGATTACTGGGGTAATCCGACTGCTATATCCATAGTAGAGACGAGAACAGCCGCTCCTACAGCCTGGATAGTAGGAAGCGGAGGGATAAGAGACGGATACGACGCAGCTAAAGCAATAGCTTTAGGAGCAGATATCGCGGGCCTAGCACTCCCCGCATTAAGGATCCTGCTGAGAGGAGGAGAAGAAGCACTGGAAAGGTACTTACTCGATGTTCTCTACCAGATTAAATCAGTAATTTTAATGACGGGAGGGAGAAGAACCTCAGATCTTTGGAGAGCAAGGCTTAGTATTTGGGGCAGGCTAAGCGATGAACTAAAAAGTCTGGGAATTGACCCTATGAAATATTTGCTGTTCAATAGACTTAGACCCTTGGTGGAACGATGAGCGCCTTCACAATACTGGAAGAATACAGGTCAAAATATGAGTCTCTCGTAAATTGGTTCATGTATAGTGAACTCGCTGTCGGGGCTCCCGAGGACCTCTACAGGGCCGCGTTCCATCTGATTAAGGCTGGCGGAAAAAGATTCAGGCCAATGATAGTCCTCAGTACTGCTAGGATGCTCGGTGGAGAACAGGCAGAGACACGTGCTCTCCCACTTGCATCAGCTGTAGAAATCCTCCATAATTTCACCCTTATACACGACGATATCATGGATGACGACGACTTCCGACGAGGAGTACCAACCACGCATAAGATATGGGGAGTACCTTTCGCGATTCTCGCAGGTGACCTCGACTATGCCCTAGCCTATAAGTCACTACTCATGTCAAAGAAGTATGGTCTACAACAAGAACGAATACTAAGAGCAGTGGTAATACTTACTGAGGCAACGATAAAAGTCTCGCAGGGACAGGCATACGATATGAGATTCGAGAAAGAGCAAAACGTAGACTACAACGACTATCTAGAAATGATATATCTTAAAACCGGAGCACTGATAGAAGCTTCAGCCAAGCTAGGCGCAGTAGCCGCCGTCGACGAACCCAGCCTCATCGAAAAACTAGGAGACTACGGTAAATTCGTAGGAATAGCGTTCCAGATAAGAGACGATATACTAGGAATATATGGAGACCCATCCAAGACAGGAAAACCCGTATACAGTGATTTAAAAAGAAGCAAGAAAACCCTTCTCCTCTTATATTCATATCAACACGCAGACGGGAGAGACAAAGAGCTTCTAGAAAAAATACTGAAGAGACAAAAGCTCAGCGAGGAAGAGTACGCAGAAGCGGCAGATATAATTAAGAGAACAGGAGCATATGAGTATGCCCAATCTCTTGCAACTAAACTAGCAGAAAACGCTGTAAGGATACTCAATGATATTACAGCAGTGGACGAGAAAGCGAAAGAAGCTTTACGCGAACTAGCAGAGTTCTCTGTAAAGAGGGAAAAATAAACAGGCAAATGATGCTAGTGATCTAGTGGAGGAGTCATAACTATGGATGAGCTAAGAGACCTCGTATATGGCTATGCGCTGAAAAATGCTGTAAAACACGGAGGACAGGCGAAGCCCGGCAGTGTTGTTTCAATGATACTCTCTGATCGACCAGAGCTAAAACCCAGGGCGAGAGACATAGCAAGACTAGCAAAAGACATTGTCGAGGAAGTGAATAAATTACCAGTCAACGAGCAAAAAAGAATACTAGAAGAAAGATACCCCCACTTACTAGTCGAAGAGGAAAAAACAAAAGAAAAAGAAAAAACGCTACCACCACTACCTAACGCTGAAAAAGGAAAAGTAAAGACTAGGTTTGCTCCCAATCCTGACTTCGTGATACATCTTGGAAACGCCAGACCAGCAATACTAAGCGACGAATACGCTAAGATGTATGACGGCAAGATGGTTCTTAGATTCGAAGACACTGATCCACGCACAAAAAAGCCCCTGCGAGAAGCCTATGATCTAATCAAAGAAGACTTGAAATGGCTTGGAGTGAAATGGCACGAGGAATATATTCAGAGCCAGAGAATGAGCATCTACTATGATATAGCCAGAGAACTCATAAGAAGGGGATGTGCGTATATAGATCTATGTAAAGAAAAATCCCGCGAACTACTCCGAGCCGGTAAAGCATGCGAAACAAGAAATAATCCAGTTGAATGGCAGCTCGAGCACTTCGAGAAAATGTTGAACGGCGAATACAATGAAGGAGAAGCCGTACTAAGAATAAAAACAAAACTAGATCATCCTAACCCAAGCGTACGAGATTGGGTTGCCATGCGAATAATTGACACAGTAAAGAACCCACATCCACTAGTTGGGAGTAAATACACGGCATGGCCAACATACAACTTTGCTGTAAGTGTAGACGATCACCTAATAGGGATAACACATGTCCTAAGAGGAAAAGAGCATCAAGTGAACACCGAGAAACAACTCTACATTTATAACTGTATGAGATGGCGTCCTCCAGA
Organism: Desulfurococcales archaeon; assembly: GCA_015521095.1. Next base: position 2,452 of record WAOU01000079.1, read on the forward strand.
ATTCATACACTTCGGCCGATTAAAACTTGAAGGATTCATAATGAGTAAGAGCTACATACGAAGACTCATGGAGGAGAACCCCGATAAGTTCCTAGGATACGATGATCCTCGATTCGGGACAATAGCCGGATTACGTAGAAGAGGCATTACACCCGAAGCGATAAGAACCGTAATATTAGAAGTAGGAATAAAGCCTGGTGATGCGAAACTCAGCTGGGCAAATCTAGCCAGTGTAAATAGAAAAATACTAGACGACAGAGCGGATAGAATAATGTTTATAGACGAGCCAATAGAACTAGTAATAGAAGCAGACAAGTGCCTGGAAGCAAAAATACCCTATCATCCTAACAGGCCCGAGAAAACAAGGACGATCAAGATATGTCCAGGCGATAAAATCTATATTAATAAGAGAGATAAAGCCGACGAAGTCAGACTCATAGGTTTAGGAAACTTCAAACTTGAAGAAAACAAAGCTGTCTTCACAGGCGAAAGCCTAGAATATGCCAGAAACAAGAAACTCTCAATAATACAATGGACTCCTGTTGCTCAAAGCGTTAGTGTAGAGGTTCTTGTGCCAAAAGAGCTCGAGTTAATACGGGTGCAAGGATATGCCGAGCCTGCGATTAGAGAATACAAGGTAGACGATAAACTCCAGTTCATACGATATGGCTTCATACGTATCGATTCTATCGGAGAAAAATACGTGGTCGTTTTTTCACATAAATAATGATCCTGTGTGGCTTGTTACTTTCCCTTAACTATCTCATCTGTGAAATACGTTATGAAAGGCATCGCGACTGCTGGTACTGCGAAGAAGGCAAGCATAATGATCATTATTATTCCTAGATCGATAGATACAGATAGGAGCATTCCCGAAACCTCTATGTTCTCAACAGTAATCACGCCGGTACCAATAAACGATAATGCATATAGAAATGCTAGTAGATTGCCTGCAGAGGAGAGGATTGGGCGGAATATAGTACCCTTTAATGCCTTTGATGCAACCGAGAGTCCTAGAACAGTGAAGAGTATAGCATAGTATTTGGCTGAGTACATTTCAATCGGTACCTGTGTGCCTCCACCGTATTTTTGTAGCAATAGGTTAAACAAGACCGGCAGCACGTAGAGAAATATAACTATCACGAGAAGAGCGTCAAGTATACCGCTAATAGTGTTTCTAACCATTTGTTTCCAGAACTTCTCCTCTTTAGCCACCATAAGAAACCACCATGCCTTACGTCGTCTTTGTGAGATTTACTGATACCTTGTAAAGGCCATAGACACTGCCCTCAATGTGAATAGTATAATTCGCAGGGTCAAACCTATCTAGAGGCACACCTATTTCAACAACGTCTCCTTGATTCAATACTTCTCCATCCGTAGAGCCTACGAGTTCTCCATTGGAATAGATAGATATTGTATAGTTCTTTAGAGGTGCTGAGACATTATAGTCAAATACAAATAATAGAGTGTTATCGGAGACCCGAGTAGTTATCTGTAGTCCATCGACGGTTTCAACAAACTGTATCAGGGGCACGACTGCAATTGCTAGAAGCAGTATACCGGCGATCTGTATTAGTAATGTGAGGAACCGCATTAGCCCCACCGATCCATTATTTTTCGGTAGGGCATTTCTTTACTAGATCGACTCCTCTCCCCAAGATTATTGCTCCTGCCGCCAGAGCTATCCCAAGGAAGGCGATTTTCACTAGGAGGTTGATTAGTACCTGTGCACTTATTCCTAGAATTACTGCAGCATTCTGTTCTGTTATCTCTGTTGCTAGCTGGTATTCATTATACATCTTGTATCCAGCGGCGAAAACTACAAGCAACAGTATAACTCCTAAAACGATGAGTCCTAGTCCAATTGCAAGGCCTCTATCGCTTATCAAGCTACTAGACACCTCGATTCCCATCTTGCTATTAGTTATATAATGGTTCCAGCCAATATATTAGATTTAACAATGATCCATGTATTCAATAACAAGAGGGTATTTTGTATAGTTAATAGTTAGAGGGATAACTCTACATTATATTTTATCGTGTCAAGCAATACAATGATCTTTGGAGGATAGAGGTTGAAGAAAGAGTTCAAGGTAAGTAGATCCGAATACGAGCTACTGAAAAAACTTGCAAGGATCGGAATAGAAGAAGCTGATATAGAGGAATTAGCCAGAGAACTTGGCGTCAATAAATCTACGTTAGAGAGTCTTCTAAGACTCCTAGCCGAAAAAGGAGTTATAGGAATAGAAGAAACAGAAGAAATCAGTTACTCGTTGACCAATAAGGGAGAGGAGGCTCTAAGCCAGGGACTTCCAGAGGAGCAATTAATTGATTTGATTCTATCAGGTACTTCTAGCCTAGAGGAAATAAGGTCGAAGCTAGGCAATATGGCCGGTATTGCTATAGGGCAGGCTCTCAAAAAGAAATATATAATGATTAAAGACGGAAAAATTGTTTTACAAGTAGATCCCGATCAGGCAAAGAAAGAGATCAGCAATCTTAAAATGATACTCGAAAAAATCTCCGAAGGAATAAAAGAAGTCCCCAAAGACTTGCTGAAAAGAGGCCTCGTAAAGAAGACTAGGATAAAGAAAGAAAGAGTAAAGATCCTCGTACCGCTAGACGAGGTCCTCGATAACGTTGTTGTTGAAGTATCTGCCCTTACAAGGGATTTGATAAGGAGTGGAGAGTGGAGGCAAGTAGCATTAAAGAAATATGACATTACCGCGCTTCCGCCCCGAGAATATCCTGCTAGGAAACATTATCTATCCGAGTTCATTGAAATGCTTAGGGATATATTGAAGGAAATGGGTTTCAAAGAAGTAGAAGGCCCAATAATTGAGCTTGAATTATTCAACTTCGACCTACTATTCCAGCCACAAGATCATCCTGCTAGAGAAATCCATGATACTCTCTGGATAAAAGAAGGACGGGTCAGAGAAGTGATACCAGAAGAGCTACTAGATAGGGTAAGCAGAGTCCACAGTTCTGGATGGAGATACGAGTGGAGTGCCGATATTGCGAGAAGACTCGTCTTAAGGAGTCAAACAACTTCCGTCTCGGCAAGAATACTGGTATCAAAGCCAAAGCCGCCACTACGAGTATTCACACTGGGCAGAGTATACAGGAGCGATGTAGTAGATGCTACACACCTCCCAGAATTCCACCAGCTAGACGGTCTGGACGGCGATAACGCATACACGTTCAGGGATCTTTTAGGCGTTCTCAAAGAAATATCGGAAAGACTAGGATTCGAGATTAAATTCAAACCAGGATACTTCCCCTTCACAGAGCCTAGCGTGGAAGGATACGTACGACTCCCCAATGGCAAATGGCTAGAACTATTTGGTGCAGGCATGATGAGGCCCGAAGTCCTCGAAATGGCAGGAATAGATTATCCAGTGGGTGCCTGGGGATTCGGAGTCGAGAGACTAGCTGCCGCTTACTATGGTCTAACGGATATCAGACATCTCTACACAAAAGATCTCCGCAGAATTCAGCTCTCAAAAATCAAGCTCTAGGAGGTGTAACAGGGATGCCAGTGCTTAAATTCAAAATAGACTATCTCCTCAAAAACATACCATACGCAGACTTAGAAACTATAAGAGATGCATTGTTCAGACTCAAATGCGAGACCGAGATCCTGGAAGACGGATTCCTAGAAGTAGAGATAAACCCGGACAGACCCGACATGTATAGCTTAGAAGGACTAGTCCGTGCAGTCAAAGGACTCCTAGGAACCGAGCGCGGATGGTCAAGACCATCAACACAAAATACCAGTATAACAGTAGAAGTATCTAACGTAGAGACGAGACCATATATCGCCGCGGCAGTGGTGTACAATGTCAATATTAGAGACGACGAAGATCTGAGACAATTAATCCAGTTCCAAGAAAAACTCCACGATACTATCGGAAGGCGAAGAAGGAAAGTGGCTATAGGCTTCCACGATCTTGACAAACTTCCAAGCAGACAATTATACTATAAAGCATTACGAATCGATGAGATAGAATTCCCACCTCTAGGAATCGGCTATGCAAAGAAAGCATCGAAAATACTGGTCGAAACAGAGCAGGGCCAGAAATATGGATACATATCTCTAAAAGGCGAACTCCACCCCTTCCTCTTAAGCGGATCAGATGTAATAGCAATGCCACCAGTAATCAACTCTAATATTACAAGAATAGAGGTAGGAACAAAGCATCTATTCATAGACGTGACTGGAACAAACAAAGAAGGGGTAGAAAAAGTACTCGATATAATAGTAAGCAATCTTGCCGAGAGAAAAGGAGCATCTATCGGCCAAGTACAGGTACTCTATAACGGTGCACAGACAACGTATCCCGCTCTCAAAACTGTGGAGACGGTTCTAGACCTAGACTATGTAAATAATATACTCGGATACTCGCTAGAGCCTCATAGAGCTATCGAACTCTTAGGCTATATGAGGTATAACGCGTACTTCATGGAAGGTAAACGTGTACGGGTTGAAATTCCACCATTTAGAGCAGATTATATCTCCCCAATAGATCTAGTAGAAGATATAGCCATAGCCATAGGGTACGAGAAACTTCAACCCCGCAGACCAGAAAAATACACTAGAGGCCAGCTACTCTATAAGAACGAGATAAAGAGAACACTACGAGACCTACTAGTCGGAATGGGATTCACAGAAGTAATGCAACTCAGCCTCGTCAGCCCTGACGATGTCGAACTCATTCCCAAGAAACCAATATTCATCAAAAACCCTGTCCAACGAGACTATAGTGTTTTGAGAACAGACCTAATAATTTCCCTACTTGGCGTGCTGAGGCAAAACCAACTTCTCAAGAAGCCCGTAAAACTCTTTGAGATAGGCAGAATAGCATATCTCGCGGAAAACCAAGAAATAGTGGAGAAAGACATGATAGCACTAGCGGTAATGGATGATGAAATGAGCATAGAAAAAATACAGTCTCCCCTATACACGCTCCTTGATATACTAGGAATAGAGTACTCTGTAAGCTCAGAATGCACAGAGCAGATCTTCATACAAGGTAGATGTGGATCACTCATGCTAGGAAATCAGAAACTAGCAGAATTCGGCGAAGTAAATCCTGAAATATTGGAGAAACAGAACATAGAGTATCCAATAGCATATGCTAACATCGACTTAGAGGTGCTGACAAAGTGGAGCTCCAAGACACTCCACCGCCAGTGAAACTTCCATTAACGTGTATAGGCTTCAGGAACGTTAGGAGACGTGTAATAATACAAGGAGAAGAGTACCCTATAGCGTTGGACGCCGAGATAGATGCATGTATATCTATAAACGGTGAAAGACGAGGAGCACATCTATCTAGGAACTATACAGCAATAATCGAGACACTTCACGATATAAACGTTGGTAAAAGCATCGAACAGTATCTTTATAGAATAGCCGAAAGCCTATTATCCCGCCACCAATATGCGACTAAAGCAACAGCGACTCTAAGAACGACGTACCATACCAAGATCTCTTTTTACGAGATATCGGGAGTAGAACCGGTACAAGTAGAAGTATCAGTAGAGCTTGAACGTGAGAAAAAGACGCCGAAATGGTCTGTGTCTGTAGGATTATATGGTTTAAGTGTCTGTCCTAGTGCGCAAAGCACAATTAAGGAAAAACTAGGATATAATGACCTCCTAGCCCCCAGCCATAGTCAAAAGGTCTTCGCTAAACTAGTCATAGAGCATGGAGAGGACAGGATTATACGTATCGAGGATCTCGCAACAGTACTTGCACGCGCGTTTTCAGCCCCAGCTTTTAGTTTTCTTAAACGAGACAAGGAAGCCCAACTGATAATATATGCGCATAGGAGGCCGAGATTCGCGGAAGATATAGCAAGATACGCGTTACTATATGCGTATAATTTATTGAGAGAGAAGAACTTCTCCAGGAATACAATCATAAGGGTCGATGTGGAAAGCATAGAAAGCATACATCCGCAAAATGTATATGCGTCGCTGACGTTGAGCATTAGTGAAATAGAAGAATTACTCGATGGGTCTGACAGGTATCTCGACGAGCAACATTGACTCGTAATATGACTTAATTCTACCTCCCAGTTTTTTCACAAGCTTGTACGCCTTCGTGTTCTCTGGCATGATATATCCATACACGTACTTTACTCCATTTTCATGCAACGCTTTATTTAGTGTATATGCGATTTTGGTTCCTAAGCCTCTTCCCTGGAATTTCTCTAGAACAACGATGCCGGCTTCTGCTTTGGTCCGATCTTCTGCAGGAATAGCCTCTGCAACTCCTATTATTTCTCCTGTATCAGCTCTCTCCGCAACAATGACGTAGGCAGGATTGCTCAATATCTTCTCCACGTATGGTTCAAAATATCTAACAATAGAAAAGAAACGAGTGTATATTGTTTCTGTACTTAGCTTCTCATAGAACCCGATTAGCTTCTCTTTATCACTGGGACAAGCGCCTCTTAATACAACGGGGATTGTCTTACCATTAATTATTATATTGATTTTGTCGAAAACCCGTCCACAAAGAGGACATGCCTTAATAGTACTAGTCTTATGCATAGTTGAAACCCATTAATTATATCATAGTGAGGCAGGGAATATAATTAGTAGAAAAAACTATAACAATGCAAATAGATGAATGCGTCAAATAAGGATTAGTCAGGGTCGTGATGGATGATACTGAGACTCGTAGTTAAAAAGACGGCTTTCATTGAGAGTAAGGAGATAAGGACAGGACTGCTCTCTGAAGGATACATGATCGACATGTATAGTGTAGAGCCTTCATATCTTCTATTGCAGTATCCGGAATCAATCGAGGTAACCAAAGGTGAACTAGACAGGTTTTATCGTGTAAAAAGGGGTCCATGGATACAATATTGTCGCTGGCATAGCGGACCCATAGACCGTAAAGACGATCCCTTGGAGCGAATATATTGTAATATAAATAGTGATAGTTACTGTAGGCAACATAAGAGAACTACTAGAGCATTATATGAGCTCTGCGTTACACTACATGGGGATAAAGGCCTAGAAATCTGTAAGCTCCTCGATAAGAAAGTATCAACGGAATACGTGGTTTATCTTACAGACTTTGGAGGATCAAAGCCAAAAGTTGGAATGACGAGGAGTTTTCGTTTTGTAGAAAGGCTAGCAGAGCAGGCCCATATAGTAGCAACACCCCTTTTAACCACGAACTCGGCATATGAAGCGAGAAGACTAGAGATTAAGATAAGTGCAAGCGGACTGGCTCAAGAAATAAAGCGTCGGACATTAAGAGTCAACAGGAGTATAGGTGAATCAGCAGCTCGTTTGAGTTACTGGGCTAAACGTATATCTGAGGCTCTGGGAATAGACTGGGGAGGTAGACTTCTCAGGGTAACTCCTCCAGACGATCTCCAATACTATATGCAAACTGATCCTCAAAAGATAGCTGGCATGCCATTTATTGTCAAGGGTTTCTGGGGAGGATACCTGTTGGTTGAGGCGAGAGAAGGACGGAAGTACGCCATAAATACTAGAGTGTTGCAGCATAGGGATTCATTAGATTTTCTTGACTAGAGCGTCTAAAAGTATTCTGAATACTCTTCTAGCAATATCGTTTACTGCGTCTGGCTCTAGGAATTTCTCGTTTTTATCCAAAGGATTATTCGTTATGATCAATACTGATAGTGAGTGGTATCCTCTTATGTGCTGGACACCATATAGTGCGGCTGTCTCCATTTCAACTGCTAGTGTCCCTGATCTAGATGCCTCGCTGAGAATATCAAGGTTTTCGCCATAGAAGGAATCACTGCAGAAAACAGGGCCTATATGGGTTTTGAAGTCTTCTTCGGCTTCTAGTTTCTTGTATACTTGCCATAGAAGGCGGGGGTCAGCAGAGGTACTTGGAGGTACCTTGTCATAATACAGGGATAAACCGCATGTTCCGGGCAAATAACTGGCACCACTGGCTAGGACAATGTCTCCTACCCGTATATCGTTGTTTAACGATCCTGCCGTTCCTAGACGGACGAAAGTTCTCGTTCCAAGCATGAAAAGTTCCTCGACTAAGATAAGCATACTGGGGCCCCCAATACCGTGGCTAGCAACCGTTACGGGGGATCCCCGGTATTTTCCTGTATAAATAATGTATCCCCTCTTTTTATTGATAAGACGCGCCTCCTCTAATTCTCTGGATAAGGCCTCGGCTCTTCCAGGATCTCCCATTATGATTGCTATGCTGGCTACATCAGACGACTGGGCGTTTATATGTATTGGTTTTCTCCTCATATGATTGTCACCACGAGTCTCCGTATTATAATATGATCCGTCTCAATCATAAATTATAGTTGGACTAACGATGGTGTATACACAATGAAAATAACCAGTATTGATCTAGGAGCTACCAACACGAGAATAGGATACTTTCAATACGATAAGGAAGAGTCCTTCTACAAATTCGCCACAATTAGAACAGTCGACGGAGCAAAACTGGCAGGCTGGCTAACGAGAAAAGTTTTAGAGCTATCTCCTTGGAGTAGTCACCCAGATATCATAGTTATATCGTCCTTTGGCCCTATAGATTATCGGTCTGGAGCTATAGTAGAGCCGCCTAATTATCCTGCTAGGCATATACCTCTGAGAGAAGAATTCGAGTCTACCTTCAAAAACAGTATAATCCTCCTCGTGAATGACGCCGTGGCAGGAGTATGGTCCGAGTACTTGGGATACGCGATTAATAAAAACATAAGGGATCTGGCATATGTGGCTGTCGGGACAGGAATAGGTGTAGGGGTAATCATAGGAGGAACACTACTACTAGGAAGACGAGGAGACAGCCATGAAGCTGGCCACATAGTCATAGATTACAGGTCAAGCATAGAATGTGGGTGCGGAGGTATAGGCCACTTCGAGGCCCTCTATAGGGAAAAAGGGAAGCCGGGAAGCAGTACATTATACAATATTCTGGCTGCAGGTATCGCAAGCATAGTCTCGTGCTATGATCCAGAACTGGTAGCTCTCGGTGGTGGGGCAATAATAAGAGGGCTTGATACGAGGAGACTAGCAAGCCTTATAGCGGATTATTCATTTAACCGCAGGATACCAATCGTAAAACTGCACACATATGGTGAGAAAGCTACAATATATGGGGGTATGTATATCGGTTTACGGCCTCCAAAGCAACTATTAGAACTTAATGGATGGTGACCTGCCACGAGGCAGAAGAGGATACTCTGGCTGCGCTCTGATCCAAAAGGGTTTAGATATCTAGGCTACATGAGCCGCATATTGGAAGCCCAAGGAATAGAGATCGAGATCCCTTACCCGTTTACAGGACTCCGCGGAGATATTGCGGTTTTTAGAACACCTAGAGACCCCGAATTTTATTACTACATCAAGGACTTGGACGAGAAGGGTATACCCTATATAGTCGAACTTGACCCGCTAAGGGCCATCTCTCTATCCTTGATTTATCCTAGAAGTCTGTTTTTCAAAGTTGTTATCGGTATCGATCCAGGCGACCGATGTGGACTTGTCCTATTAGGGGACGGTGTTTTGCTCTACAGTGAAAAAGTACAGTGTAATATTATAGGAGAAAGGATCCGAGAGTTATCAGGATTAGTTGAAGCTCTCGAGTACAGAGTATATATCGGGGGAGGAACCGGAATAGACACTGCGTTATCTTCGCTAGAGAATAAGGGAATCAAGTATCGAATAGTAGAAGAATATAAGACAACTAAAGATCCTTCAAACGGACCAATAACTTCGCTGCTCAAAGATAAAGATCTTGTAGCAGGATACACTATAGCGGTTCGAGGGGAGAGTCTGTGGGCTACTCGTCTCTAGAAGGATTCATTGAGAAGACAGGTTTCCTTGATTATCGAAGTAGGATTCTAAGGAGAGAGTATGAAGCATCGCTTCTCTTGAAAAGAACACAGGGTAAGGATAAACCAGTTTTGTTTAGGGTTGAGGGTACCAAGGTAGACGCCGTTGGAAATATTGTAGACACGCGAGAAAGGCTTAGAACGGCTTTAGGGGTGGAAAACGATGAAGAAGCCTATACAAAGCTAATGGAGTCATTGAATCCAGACAAGTCGAAAGTAATCGGTTTCGAGGACGACAGGTATAGAGAACTGGATGGGGGCTTGTTCTCGCTTCCAGCCATAAAGTTCTACGAACGAGACGGCGGACTATACTTTACTTCTACCATTGTAGCGGCATGTGTAAATGACATTTGTAATGCCAGCATACACAGGATAATGGTTGTCGGCGACAAAGAGGCCCGAATACGTATTGTGCCTAGACACCTATGGAAACTTTACAGTGAAAGAAAAGCACGGAACGAGCCTCTCCCAGTAACAATAGTTATGGGGGTTCATCCAGCCTATATGATAGCCTCAGCTACTTCGCCGCCACTTGGAGTCTATGAATTCGACATAGGTAGCCAGATCCTCGGCGGAGAAGAACTAATGGAGAGCCCCCTAAATAGGACTCCCGTCCCACGTGGGGCCTCTATAATAATAGAGGCGAGGCTAATGCCGGAAATGGCCGATGAGGGTCCATTTACCGATATTCTACTTCTCTACGATAAAGTAAGAAAACAACCCGTTCTCAAAGTAGACAGAATATATGTTTCGAGAGAGTGGCCACTAGCACACGTTATCCTTAGTGGAGGCCTAGAACACCTACAACTAATGGGGTTCCCTAGAGAAGCACAAATATGGCAGGCTGTATCTAAAGTCGTACCCAAAGTAAAAAGCATCAAGCTAACTCCGGGAGGAGGAGGCTGGCTCCACGCAGTGATAAGTATCGCTAAGAATCATCCTGGAGACGGCAAAAACGCGATACTAGCTGCTTTTGCAGGTCATCCAAGCTTAAAACATGTGGTTGTCGTCGACACAGACATAGACGTGAACGATCCAGAAATGGTCGAATGGGCCATAGCTACACGGTTCCAGGCGGACAGAGACCTGGTAATAATAAGAGAGGCTCGTGGATCAACACTGGATCCAAGCGGGCGAGACGGCTATACTGCGAAGATGGGTATTGATGCTACAATAAAAGGAGATAACAAGGAGAAATATGAAAGAGCCAGAATTCCAGGTGAATGAGTCGTTGATGCTGACCAAAGAGGAGGAAGAAATACTATCTGGAAAACACGGTGAAGCTAAGGCTAAGGCTCTCGAAGTAATAATAAGAGTCGCCGAATCCTTAGACGTAAAACGCCTGGTTAAAATCAAGCACGCACATATCTCAGGCGTATCATATGGAACTATTGGAGAACCTGGACTCGCGTTCATAAAAGAACTCTCAAGCCTCGGAGCCAAAGTATCAGTTCCATCCTCTCTAAACCCAATCGGATTCGATGAATCAAACCCCTTCGATCAAGAAGTGCTATACATAACGCGGGACTTCTACCGAGGACAAATGGAAATACTCGAGAATCTAAAAAAGATGGGGATAGATCTATTATTGACATGTACCCCCTACTACACAACCTTCTTCAGAAAATACGGTCTCAGATCAGGAGACCATGTTGCCTGGGGAGAATCCAGCGCAGTTGCATATGCGAACTCCTTCCTGGGCCTAAGAACCAATAGAGAAGGAGGACCACTAGCCTTAATGGCCGCAATAGCAGGGAGAACATATTATTACGGTATGCATATTCCCGAAAACAGAGTGCCCAGAGTCAAATACATAGTAGATCTCAACGATCTAGGCTATAACGAGGTCACACTTTCACTAGTAGCAGAGTATATTGCCAGCATACACGAAGACGAGTCTCCCCCTCTCCTGCATCTTGATCCGAGGAATATCAATGATACGACAAAGAGAGAGATAGCGGCGACCCTCGGTGCCGCGGGAAACATAGCGATGATCGCTATCCCAGGAATCACTAAAGAGGCCGACCAAGCAGATATACAGAAGACTATTATGGTAAAGGATAACATGATCATGGCACGTTATAAGGAACTTGTACAAGACCAGAACACTAATCCAGACTACTATTTCATAGGATGCCCTCATGCATCTGAAGAGGAGTTGGAGATGCTCTCAAAGATAAAAAGAGGAGACAAACTAATCGTCACGCTTTCCCGTGACGTCTATTCACGGAGAATGGATCTGGTACAGAATTTGGTTAACAAGGGAGCCACAGTCCTTCGAAGCACTTGTCTAATAGTCAGTAACCTTAGATCCAAAAACCTAATGATAGCCACTAACAGCTACAAGGCATACTTCTATCTGACACGGAAAGGCGTCAACGTATCACTTATCGATATAAAAAGCATCGTTGAAAGATTAGGAGGCTGAGAACTATGAATATTGAAAAGCTAAAGCCAATTCTACCAGGGGAATTCACAGGAGAAATAGTGAAAGTTGAGAGACTAAGCTTCTATGGAGAAGTCGATGCTAAGCAGGGAAAGCTCTATGACGGTAGAAGTATTAAAGGCAAAGTTCTAGTTATAATGAGTTCTCGAGGAAGCACGGTTGGCTCATATATTATCTACGGGCTAAAATACTATGGTAATCAACCTCTAGGTATTGTAATGGTTAAAAGCGAGCCGATAGTGATTGTTGGGTCAATTATCTCGGGCATACCATTATTCGAGGGATTGCCCGTTGATGTTTTCAATAAGCTAAGAGACGGATGTATATTGAGTGTCGATAAGGCTGGAAACTTAAGAATTCTCGAGTGCTGAAAGGACCTTTTCTAGAATTTCCCTAGAGACGCTCTCAACAGGTCTTTCCTCTGGTTCAGATGCTTTGACACGAATAATTTTTACTCCATTCTGCTCAGCGATTTCTAATACGCGTTGGAAATTTTCCTTGATCACACTTAAACGTTCTCTTGTCTCATAGGCTTCTATCTTTGTCCTAGATGTAATTCTTCTTATAGCGGTTTCCACATCTACATCAATATAAACTATTATGCTTGCCTCGGGAACCATGCTATTGACGCCCCATACCCAGTCTATACTTGTAAAGGATCCCTGATAGGCTATGCTCGAATACTTGTATCTATCGGTTACAACTATATAGCCCTGTTCCAGGGCCCCACTGATTCCGCCACCAGGCAAATCAGGGTCTTCGAAGTAGTGCCATACTCTATCCGCGGCAAATAACAATGCTAGAAGCCTGCTATCGGGATTAGGCAATGCTAGAAATTTCCTAATTAGCTGGCCCACAGGCCCATAGGTAGGTTCCTTCGTGTAGACCGATCTAAAACCCAGGCGAGACAAAGACTCTACAAGTAGCTTTGAATGAGTAGTGAGGCCGCTTCCATCTATACCTTCTACTGCGACTAGTACTCCTTTTTCCACTACTAGACACCGTTAGGGCTCTTTCCAGGCGTAGTTCTAAATTGTCGATAACAGTATATAGGTTTGCTATGCCAATAGATATTATACTAGAAGAAACAAGATGTCTATCTAATACCCTTTCCATTGAGGGTAACCAACATCTCTAGAGGAATAGTCTTCAGCACGGTGAGAATGTATTGGACGTAGTATTCCAGTTACTCGATATATCATACGAGGTTGAGGGAGGCTCACCAGTAATAATTCTATGGGGAAGAACCGAGGAGAATAGCAGAATAGTAATTAGGTATAGGGGATTCCATCCATACTTCTATGCGGTACTAGAAGACCCTTCCAAGATCGAAGACGTCACACGTAGAATAAAGGCGCTCTCAGAGTCGTCCAGCCCCATAATCAAAGTAGAACCTGTAAAAATGAGATACATAGGAAGACCCATTGACGCGCTCAAAATAACAACCCTAATCCCTGCTCGTGTACGTGCGTATAGGGAGAAAGTCAAGAAGCTAGAAGGAGTCCTTGATGTGTTAGAGGCCGACATAAGGTTTTCGATGAGGTTTCTCCTCGACAAAAACCTGTATCCTATGAGATGGTATATGATCAAGGATATAAAAGAAGCCAATAGTGGAGCGTACAGAGTAAAACCTGTCTACGAGGCATTAAATACAGAAATAATAGAACTAGAAGAATACTCGAACAAGGACCCCTTAGAGGGTCTAAGAATCCTTGCATTCGATATCGAGGTTTATAGTGAGAGGGGAAGCCCTGATCCGCGGAAGGATCCAATAGTGATTATAGGATATATTACGTCTGATATGGAGGAGCCCGAGCTCATTATTATGAAGGGTAAAAGCGATCATGTAGTGATCCAGAAATTCGTCGAGGTCGTGAGAGATTACGATCCAGACATAATAGTCGGCTATAACCAGAACGGGTTCGACTGGCTATACCTGATAGAACGCGCGAAAATCCATGGGATAAAGCTCGACATAGGGAGAAGACTTGGTGCAACGCCCCAACCAAGCGTCTACGGCCATGTATCTGTACAAGGAAGACTCAACGTGGACCTCTATGATTTTGCCAAGGAAATACACGAGGTAAAGGTAAAAACCCTAGAAGAAGTAGCCGACTATTTAGGTATAATGAAGAAAGAGGAAAGAGTAATCCTAGAATGGTGGCATATACCCGAGTATTGGAAAGATCACGAGAAAAGAGATGTGTTATTGAGATATACAAGAGACGACGTAATCTCAACTTATAGGCTTTCGGAAGTATTCCTACCCTTTGGCGCACAGCTAAGCCAGATAAGCGGTCTTCCATTAGACCAGGTAATGGCAGCTAGCGTAGGATTCAGACTTGAATGGCGTCTTCTGAGAGAAGCCAAGAAAATGGGAGAACTGGCGCCGAATAGGGAAGAGCGACGAGAAGAGTCCTACACGGGCGCAGTAGTATTCAAGCCTGAGCCAGGTATCCACGAGAACGTGGCAGTCTTAGACTTCGCAAGCATGTATCCAAATATCATGGTAAAATACAATGTTGGGCCAGACACCCTGGTTAGGCCGGGAGAGGATATTGATCCTGATAACGTTTATACTGCGCCATTCGTCGGCCACAGATTTAGAAAGAAACCTGACGGATTCTTCAAAAGAGCAGTAAGCAAGCTACTAGATATCAGGAGGAGAATCAAACAAGAGATGAAACGATACGACCCAGATTCCCCTCTCTATAGGCTTCTAAACGAGAGGCAGAAAGCAGTCAAGATCCTCGCAAACGCTACATATGGGTACATGGGATGGACGGCTGCACGGTGGTATTGCAGGGAATGCGCTGAAAGCATAACAGCATGGGGAAGGACAATTATTCTGAAAGCGGCGGAGCAGGCCCGCAAACTAGGCCTGAAGGTTATATATGGTGACACGGACAGCCTTTTCGTAACATATGATAAGCAAAAAACGCAGAAGTTGATTGAATACGTTGAGAACGAGCTCGGTTTTGAGATAAAGATAGACAAGATATACAAGAGAGTATTCTTTACGGAGGCGAAGAAGCGTTATGCTGGACTCACAGTAGATAATAGAATAGACATCGTCGGATTCGAGGCTATAAGAGGAGACTGGAGCGAGCTTGCAAAAGAGACGCAATTCAAAGTGATAGAGATAATATTGAATAAGGGAAGCATAGATGAAGCTATCGGTTACGTTAGAAAAGTAATACAACAACTATATGATAAGAAGATAGATCTTAGAAAGCTAGTTATATGGAAGACAATAACAAAGAGGCTTAGCGAATATGTATCTGATCAACCACATGTGAATGTTGCTAGAATACTTGAGAAGATGGGCTATAAGATAGTTCCAGGGATAAAGGTAGGATACGTAGTAGTACGGGGCTCTGGATCATTATCTAAGAGAGCTCGACCCTATTTCATGGTTTCGATAGAGGACATAGATACCGAGTATTATGTGGATAAGCAAGTTATACCTGCTGCAATGAGGATACTGAAGTATTTCGGTGTAAGAGAAACACAATTAAAGACGGGAAAAAAGACAAGGAGTCTTTTAGACTTCTTCTAAGTTAGATCCGAGAAGGTAAGATACGTTATTTTTTCTGGTTTCGACTCTACCTTGCTACCAATCCGGGCACCAATAAGTATCTTGACTCCCTTCTCTTCTGCTGCTTGCATTATACGTTGTGTTATTATTCCGTCGAAGACTATTGCATGTGCGGATCCTTCTTCAAGGGATTTTATCTCGTTGAAGAGGTCTCTGACCTTTACGCGTTTTATCTCGTTCCATTTATCGTCGTAGAATATGGCTTCCAGCGTGCCTTTAAGCTCGTTTATCGTATCAATAATCGTCTTTGGTATAGCTGTTATCTCCTTTGGTACTTCGACTTTAGGTTTTGCTACAGCTTTTTCTTTCTCTGGTTTTGCTTCGGGCTTCTTTTCTACTTTCTCCTCTTTTGGTTTTTCTTTAACTTGTTTTTCCTCTGATGGTTCCTCTAATCCTAGTTGTTTTCGGACGGCATGTGCTGGAACCATTTGATTAAGGGACGATGCTATTTCTTTCCCTGTTAGCTGTTCTACCTCCATTCCTTTCGGTGCTCTGGCGACGTAGTCGACGTCTACTTGTAATAGTAGGTTCTTGAGGATTAGGTCGCCTCCGCGGTCACCGTCTACGAATGCTATGACTTTCTTCTTTTTGGCGAGTTCTTTTATTGTCTGTGGTATTTCTTCACGAGCTCCGCCCAGGGCTATTACGTTGTCGTATCCGTATTTCATTAGGTTGATTACGTCAGCTCTGCCCTCCACAACTATAACTGTGTCTGCTTTTTCAACTCCTGGAGATGCTGGTAGTTTATCTGGTCCGTATTCGATTACTTTGATTTTGGTTGGCTTGGGTTTAGCTTCTGCCTCAGTTATTTTTCGTATTAGATCTTTTACATCGGGCTCCTGTTCTTTCATTAGTTTAATAAGTTCCTTGCTCCTCTCGATTATTTTCTTGATTTTTTCTTGTCTAAGATCTTTTATCTCTTCGACTTTTATTGTAGCTGTATATGGCCCTATCCTATCAACAGTCTCTATCATTGCAGCTAGTATTGCTGTTTCTACCCGGTCAAGATTACTTGGTATCTGTATTGTTCCTATTGTTTTTGTCCCTTGATACTTGATGTCTACGTGGACTCTGCCAATCTTGTCTTTGTTCTGGAGCTCTTCTAAGTTGAAATCCGATCCAAGGAGGCCTTCTGTCTGGCCGAATATAGCTCCTATGACGTCGTGTTTGTCTACTCTTCCGTTGACCTCCAGTTTGGCTTTTATCAGATATTTCATGCTATGTTGCACCTCCGCATCCTACGTTGTTACTGTCGCGCTGTGGTCATTGTCCAACATGAATTAGAATATACAGGAGAGTATTATAATAATAGTATCATTTTGTGAGCAAAAACTAGAAGATAATTATTGGCGAGGCTTGTAGGAAGAATAGATGATGTTATTATCTGGAGATATTAGACATTATTCTCTCGATAAGGGTTCTCGTCTCGGGATCACCTAGTAGTCTGCGTCTAACAGGTTCGAGTAGTTCTACGAGTGCCTCTGCTGTTGCTTTCTTGAGATCTGCAGGGTGTAGTTTGCCTTCCTGGAAGTCTTTAATGAGGTTTTCTATTGAGCTGTATATTATTGTTCCGCCGTATTTTTCGGGTCGTTCAACTACTAGCTCAAATCCATCCCGTGCAAACAGGATATACTTGTTTATCTCTATTATTGGGTTGAGATCGACTTGTCTGGCAGGACAATAGGCTTTCTTTATTTTTCTTCGTATTTCTTCTGGTGTATCGTGGAGAAATATAGTGCTGTCCGGCTTGCTCTTGCTCATTTTCACATCGGCAAGAATGTCATCGATCTCTTTAGAGGAGTCCATTCTACCAGTGCCCTTTAGACTGCTTATAATAGGGGTATGTAGAGCGACGGGTTTCTTTACGCCGAGTTTTTCAGCTGTGTCTCTTGCGAGCATGTGGGCTTTTCTTTGATCCATTCCTCCTAGTGCAATGTCTAGGTCCATATAGAATATGTCTGCGACCTGCATTGCGGGGTAGATAAGCTTACTTGCGTCGATTTCGGCTTCACTGGACTTTCTTCCCATTATTGTGAGGGCTCTTTTTATTCTTGCTAGGCTGTTTTTCTTGGCGACTCGGATGACTAGCGACCAGTATTCTTTGTCTGAGGCTAGTTCTTCTGCATCTACGAAGTTTATTTTTTCTACTGGTATTCCTAGGGCCTCCATGGATAACCTGATTATCCTGGTCGAGGCCCTTATTAGGTTCATGTCTCCGCCTAGTTTGTCATTTATGTATGCGTGCCAGGTGGCTTCAAGGATATTGAAGTCTATTCCGGTGTTTACGAGGTCTTTTACCTTAAATACCCATACTAGCCAGCCAACATGCATTAGACCGCTCGGCTCGTAGCCTATGTATCCTTTTAGTTTCTCTCCTGATTCTAGCTTTTGTTTCAGTTCTTCTAGTGTAACCACTTCGGTTAGATTTCGGGTTATAAGCTTCAATTTATCGTCTACATCCATTTCTAGCACCTGGTCCTTACCCGTTAATGGATTAGCTGGGTTCTATTTGTTTTGCTTGTAGGAACGCCGATATTAATCTTGTTTGCTCCGGTCTCAGAGCACGTATTTTCTCGAAATATTTAATTTTATTCATAATATAGAGTTCCCATGAAGGTCGTAGAGCAAAGCAAATATAACAACCCAACCTTAAAAAACCATTTTCATACAATGTATTCATTCTATAGCCTTTCGAGAGGATATACAGTATGACGTGGGCACCGGACCAATATTTGAGAGGTGCAATAACCGGGAGACCCAGATTCTCGTCGATCCTCGTAGGCGGTCTAAGACTCCTCCTAACGCTTTCCGCGTCTCTATCGCCGACAAGAATATACTTGATGTGTTCTGTATTTATCAATCGTTTTACAGTTCTTCTAAGTGCATCAAGCTTTCTTCCAGTACACCACCGGTAACGGGGATCTGGAAGAGGCATATTCTCATGTAGTAATCCTTTATCTACATCGGCTTTGGTTTTAACGAGGTTAACTCCGAGTCTCTCTGACAAGTATTCGGCATAGTGTTCGTTTTCGACAAAGTCTATGCCAGTATCCACATATACCGCGTATATGTTTGAGGGATCGAAATACTGGGAAGCAACTATTAGTGCTGCGGCGGAGTCTTTGCCACCACTCAATGGTACGATTACTTTACTGTGTTTATCTGCATTTCTGCTTAGTATTTTGAGGCTTTCTCCTTCCAGGAGTTTTGAGACATGGCCATTGTAGTCTAGTAATCGATTTAGATCTACTGGAACAAAGTTTTCAGCCGGCCGATTATTGTTCTTATCAATAGGATTATGTAATGTGGGTCTTTGTTTACCTCTCTCAAATGTTAGCTCTATTCGTCGTAACTTGTCAAAATACACGATGTGTTTTCCTTTTGTATGCTTGAACATTACTGCTACGCCGTCCTTGTTAGAACCGGTTTCGACACCTATTCCTGAGAGTTCTGCTAAGAGCCTGAATCCATTCTTAGTCATTAAGTATGTGTCGCCTTCTGGATGTATAGGGATTTGTGGTAGAAGGGTTCCTGGCGTGTTAGCGAGTATGAATGAATCTTGATACCACGAGGTTGAGAGACGTAGGTGGGCTCTGCCCCAGTTTAATAGAGACACTATCATTTCGAGAGTGCTATTTCTCAGCTTACTGGTCTTGGCCATTATGTATGCTGTGAAAGGATGGTTTCTTGTGAGGCTCTCTATACAGGGCTCATGTTCTTTCCTACCTAGTAATATAATTGTGAATGGTTCTAGTTCCTCTTGTACTGCGTTGCAGAGTTGTTCGCCACGATATCCTCCCAGGGAGACTATTTCATAGTGATCCTTTGAATCAAGTATTCTATCTACAGCATGTTGCACTGCGCTTGCATCTTTACGGCTTCTAACTAGTATTTTCATTTTCTTCTTCGACCCGTATGCCACGGAGCATTATGAGACCTGTGGCGCCTAAAAATGCGCCTATAATTATTGAGATAAATGCCAGGCTCACCCTTATTATTTGGATTAGAAGGTCGGCACTGGATACTAAAACTAGGTAAGCATAACCCACTCCGATAAACGCTCCTAGAATAATTAGTATGATGGAGACGAGTATTGTCTTGGTATTCATCTGACCACACCTTCATTCCATGGATTAGAAAGGTAGATGATTATAATTTATCCTGGACTAGCTACATGGATATATCATGGTGTAGCATGTGGTTGATAATTCTCGCGAGAAGGGACTTAGGAGTGCCTCTATTGTAGAAGATAGTGTTGGACGCCAATATCATATAATGGTTGCGCCGGGAGAGGTATCAAGATACGTACTTTTACCTGGTGATCCGGATCGCACTGATTTAATTTCCTCTCTGTGGGATAGTAGGAAGCTCATAGCAAGCCACAGGGAATATAGAACCTATACCGGTTATTATAAGGGGACAAGGATCTCTACAACGAGTACAGGCATAGGTGCTCCCAGCACCATTATCGCGGTTGAAGAGTTACTTCGTGTCGGAGCAGATACTTTTATCCGTGTAGGAACCATGGGCGCTATAAGATCCGAGATAAAGCCCGGAGACCTAGTCATCGCGACAGGTGCTGTAAGACTTGAAGGAGCCTCTAAGGACTACGTTATACCGGAATATCCAGCTGTTGCCAATTATGAAGTAGTTCTAAGCCTAATAGAGGCAGCGGAACGCCTAGGTGCAAGATATCACGTCGGCATAGTTGCCAGTACAGATACGTTCTATCTAGGCCAGAGCAGACCCGGATACAATGGATATACCAATAGTGTGTCTGCCACGCGCCTGCCTGAACTAGCCGCTGCCAGAGTGCTAGGGTTCGAAATGGAGTCCGCTGCTCTTTTCACGGTTTCCTCTATATATGGTGCTAGGGCGGGATGCGTTTGTACTGCTATCGCAAATAGGATTACCAACGAGTTTATACCGGGTAAGGGCGTAGAATTGGCTTCGAGGGTAGCCTCAGAGGCGGTAACTATACTATCTGAGATAGATAAACGTAAAGAAGGGGTAGGGAAGAAATGGTATTATCCCAGCCTGTTCCATGGCATATAGCTGTAGGCAATATCAACTTAGACATCAGTGTATCTTTAGACTACTATCCATTGGAGGATTCCCACGTATTCGCGAGATCGTCTTGGATAGGCCTGGGAGGAGCAGCTACTAATTACGCGGTAGCAGCCGCCAGTATAGGCCATAGATCGTCGCTAGTAGCAAGAGCAGGAGGAGATGCTGTAAAGCTAGGCCTAATCGACGAGCTCAGTGCGAAAGGAGTCGATATAGATTATGTACGTATAATTCCACACGAGAAGACAGGAACAGTTATAGTCATATTAGTACCCGGAAACTCATCCCGAACAATAATAACCATACGTGGAGCCAATGAACTACTAGACGCCGACATAATTCCGAAAGAAAAACCAGATATCCTCCACTTCGCCAGTGTAAGGCCCAGAATAATCTCGTCGTATTGTAAAAGAAATAACAATAATGATGTAAGGATAACCTATGATCCTGGAGGAGAGGCTTACAGGGCTGGCTCAGAGGTAATCGATGTAATTTCATGTGCTGAGACAATATTCCTGAACGAGAAAGAGCTAGATGCACTAATGAGGAGAGTTGGCGTAGATGATCCTCTAAGTTTATTGAAGAACAGGATACAGAGAATAATAATTAAGCATGGCGCTGGAGGCGCTACTCTTATCTCGAGGGAGATCTTACTAACCGCGTCGCCTCCAAGGGTGGAAACAGTTGACGTAACAGGAGCAGGGGACGCTTTTGACGCAGCGTTCAATGCCTGGATGCTAGAAACAGGCGACATTGTGGAGTCTTTGAAAGCGGCTGTTGCTGCTGGCGCCGCTAAAATAGTTCGAAGGGGTAGCAGTAATATGCCGTCTAGAAAGAGTATAGAGAGGTTAATGAACTTGGTGAAAATAGAGGAGGTTTCAGGCGGTTTGGACAGCCTGTTTAGATAGTGCCTCTCTTAGCTGTTTTACTTTTCTTTCCGGTAGAGGTATTTCGGCTTGTTCTGCGGCTTTTACTAGTTTGTCTAGGAATTCTATCGGGGCTAGTGCTTCTCTAGGGTTGTCTAGGTCTACTATGAAGACTTGGTTTTTGCCGGGATCGTAGAGTCTAACTATGTCGACTTGTTTGCCTTCGCGGGTGATCCGATATACGTCTAGCTGGAATAGTCCTAGCTCTCGTACTATGTCCTTGTATATTGTGTAGATTTTCCTGCTAGTCATATCCTATCCACCCTACATCCGCTAGCCCGTCCCAGGGAGATATAAGAGTATTGTTAAGTAATAAGTGGTGGGCGCGTATGAGAAGGATGAGGGTTACACTAGATATTGTTTCTTTCGTGGAAAGTATAAGGATCCTGACTGGGAGACGATATATCTCGGTTAAAGACGTATCAAGGATACTAGGCGTAGATGAGAGAATCGCGGGACGGATACTTTCCAAAGCGGTGAGCATAGGTATTGCTACAAGGGTCTCTAGGAGAACAGTTTTATTCGTCAATGACCCGTGGCCCGCATCTTGTTGTGCTGATGATAGCAGTATTGATGAATAGTATAATTAGCCATAGAATGCTTGTAGCGATGTACAACTTTCTCCCTGTCCTACTGTAAACGAATATGCCTAGGATAATAGCAATGATAATGATGATAAGAGATAAAACTCCCCATCTCCATATCTTTTTCACATATATACATTCTTGATTGGTTCTCCGAGTATCAGATGTTCTATATGATCTTACTCCCACTCACAACACCTTCCATATCTAGTTCTCTATAGGCTAATCAAATTAAGAGTGTAGCCCGCATACAAGGTCTGGGGACTAGGATGTCTGGAAGGTTATTTAGAGACGAGAAGGAGATCGAAAAGATAATACTGAGAAGCCTGGAGTCTCTAGGACAAATATCGTCGTTCACAGAGCTTCTACAGTATTTACCTCCTAATACAGATAGAAGAATTGCCAGGAGAGTGTTTGCTTCTCTAGTTAAAAAAGGAATAATCGTAAGAAGACCCGACTACGAGAAAAAACGACTAGTGTATAGTCTATCTTGATAGGTCTTTTAGTATATCTGTAATAATCTCTAGTCCTTTCCATAATAGTTCTTCTTCTATTACTAGTGGAGGCGCTATTCTTATTGTTGAAACACCTGCTCCTATAACGAGAACTCCCTTCTTGAAACTCCTAGTTATTAGTTCGGCTAGCTCTTCCTTGGCTGGCGTCTTGGTATCTTTGTCCTTAACGAGTTCCACGCCTATCATGAAGCCTTTTCCTCTGACGTCTCCTATTAGGCTGATTTCATTGGAGAGATCCTTGAAGTACTTGATTATTTCGTCTCCGAGCCTCGATACTTTGTCGAGTAGCTTTTCTTCTTTAATCACGTCTATAACCGCTGACATTGCTGTTAGCGCGACGGGGTTTCCTCCAAACGTGGAGGCATGGGATCCACCTGGAAGACTCATGACTTCTCTCTTACCGATTATTGCTCCTAGTGGTAGTCCTCCTGCAATGGCCTTTGCACTTGCTATAATATCGGGCTTTATGCCCCAGTGCTCGATAGCGAACCACTTACCTGTTCTTCCGAAACCTGCCTGGACCTCGTCGTCAATGAGGAGGATGCCGTGTTTGTCGGCTAGGCTTCTTAGCTTAGGGAAGAAGTTTTCTGGAGGAACCACATATCCGCCCTCTCCCTGGATAGGTTCAAATATGAATGCGGCTACTTCGTTTGGATCGACTAGCTTTCCAAGTATCCAGTCCTCTATGTATCCTATTACTTGCTCGCCACACTCTTCTGGCGTCTCGGCCTTGAATGGGCATCTATAGGGGTATGGATATGGTACATGGATTATGTTTGGTACTAGTGGAGAGAAGTATCTGCGTTGTACTGGTTTACTCGACGTAATGCTTAGAGCACCCATTGTTCTGCCGTGGAATGCTCCGAGGAAGCCTATTATATAGGGACGTTTGCCCTCGAAGTATCCTCTGGCGATTTTGAGCGATCCCTCAATTGTTTCGGCACCACTATTTGCAAAGAATACTTTAGCAGGAGAGTTGGGAGCTATTCCGACTAGTTTCTCCGCTGCTATGACTGCTTCCTCATAGTAGAAGTCTGTTAGGCTAAAGTGGATAAGCTTCTCGGCTTGTCGTTTAATTGCTTCTACGATCTTAGGATGTGTATGTCCGACGTTGCCTACTGCAAGGCCGCTGTTCATATCTATATAGAGGTTACCGTCGACGTCTTCTACAATTGCGCCCTTCGCGGTCTTGACAACAAGCGGATACCAGCGGACAAATGACTGCATGAGTAGTTCGTGGTCTTTTTCCACGATTTCTCTAGCTCTGGGTCCTGGAGGCTCGACTCTAATTAATGGAACACTTGTTTCCCTGGACACTAGGATTCACCTCTTTAAGTTGAATAATGACCTCCTATAAATTTAGGGGGATCCTGTTGAGGAAAACCTGTGAGGGCTTGGAGCTTGTAGAGAAGAAAATTATTAACGGAATTATATCGTTCAAGTTCAGGATAAAAGGAACTAATATCTATATCAACGTATGGGCTGAGAACATCGAGGAAGCGGCAAAAATAGCTTCTAGCAAAGCTGGAAAACTTGTTAAGTGCTAGCACTAACGAAGCCTACTTAATTACTATGTTGTCTCCTCCAAGAATATACTTCTCGCCTGACACGGTCTTTTCTCTTTTCCAGATTGGCACCTCGCTCTTTACTCTTTCTATAAACTCTATAAGAGCCGGGAACACGTCCTTTCTACTTATACCGCTAACGCCGAGTATGAGAGTCACATCGCCCGGTAAACGTTTTCCAGTATAGTGTATTCCTGCTACCCGCCTCACTCCTTTTTTCCGAGCTATATCTCTAGCAATTTTCTCGAAAAACTTAGTAGTTATCTCTCCTGCATCCTCGTACTCCAGGTACTCTACTTTTTCACCCTTGTTTAGTCCCCTTACCGTTCCTATGAATAATAGTGTAGCTCCTGTATCGTCTTCTAGATCTCTGGTAAGAAAAGAGAGCACCTCTTGTATCATATTATCTTGATCGTCGTTAGGAGATGCGAGTCTAACCATTATATTTGAGCCTCCGGCCGGAGGAGGCATTACATGAACTATTCTTGTATGAATGAAGTCATTATCCTCTAGCCTATGTCCTTCTTCATCTACTACTATTAACTCCAGGCCGGTTTCAGTAAGAAGCTTCCCTAACTCCGGTATAACGTCTGTTAGAGCCTGTAACAGTGATGAAACCCTATTATCGTCTACATCTACGAATAGCGTATCCTTGCCAGCCAACTTTCTCAAAATACTATAGAGTTTTACTTCTATACGGGCCACGCTACTAACACCTACGACAGCACAGCATTATAATAGTATACCTGTAGCCATGGTAAAATACTTGAATATATTAGCGATTCACAACTAGATTACTTTCTTTGACTTCTCTTTCTTTATTTGTAGTGCCTCTGTGAGTTCTCTTGTGAGTTCTCGGAGAGCTGGTCTTGCACAGTCATTATCGAGTCGTTCGAGTAGTAGTTTAAGGAACTTAGCGGCACACCTGCTGCTATGAAACGTTAGAGTGAAGCCTGATTTTTCTAAAACGATTCCTTGACCTTCTGGGAATGGTCTCCCACATATCATACACTCGTAATATTTTTTGCTCGGCACCTTGTTATCCACCTTCTAATTGAATGTATAGGCGGTAGAATTAATAAGATCCGAATACGCTATACGATCAGGTAATACGTGGTTGGCTAAGATATACTCTCACTAGAAGGGATAGAGCAAAGAGCCAAGGTAAAACGCGGTGCATGTAATATGATGGTGGCGAAGAAGGCTATAGACATGTTGGATCTAGAGATAAGAAAGATAATTGAGAAACGAGGCTGGACTAGCCTCACACCTATCCAAGAAAAAGCAATTCCAGAGATATTAGCTGGCAATAATGTACTCATAATGGCTCCAACAGGAGAAGGAAAAACGGAAGCCGCCCTCCTACCAATATTATCTATGATAAAGAGAGAAGGTGCAAAACCAATCTCAATGATCTATGTCACTCCGATGAAAGCCCTCATAAACGATCTCTATCATAGGATAAGCTGGTGGGCGGATCAACTAGGGCTAGTTGTAGCAAGAAAACACGGAGACACAAGTAGCATCGAGAGAAGCCGTCGACTAAAACAGGTGCCACACATCCTTATAATTACACCGGAGAGCCTCGAAATAGATCTAGACTGGGCACATAAGATACGTAAATATTATAGAAACCTGCGCTGGGTCGTTGTTGACGAGGCCCACGAACTGCTTAGCGGGAAGCGTGGAGCGCAGTTCGTTATTCAACTAGAGAGACTGGCAAAATTAGCGGGCAGAGATATTCAGAGGATAGCTCTATCGGCGACGATCGGAAACCCAACGAAAGCAGTCGAGTTATTATCTGGCAGTAGCAGACGTCCAAAGAAAATAGTTAGGTCCGAGAGCAGTAAACGCCCCGAACTAAGAATAGTATACGTGAAGGATACTACAGGAGATATCTGGCTAGAAGCATCCAACAAGATCCTGGAAGAAATAGAAAAGCCAAGTCTAGTATTCGTAAACAGCAGGTATGTCGCTGAGAGGATCAAAGACGCGTTAGAAAAATTGGGAGCAGACGATGTATACGTTCACCACTCAAGCGTATCCACGGAACTGCGATTAGAAGCAGAGAGCAAGCTCAGGCAGGGTGAACTCTCAGCAGTTGTATGTACAAAGACTCTGGAAGTAGGGATCGACGTAGGAAAGATAAAAAGAGTCATACAGATAAAGGCTCCAGGAAGAGTATCAAGCCTTCTTCAAAGAATAGGACGAAGCGGTCATAGAATCGGAGAGAACCCCAAGGGAACAATCATAGCACTGGGAGAGCTTGACCTAGTAGAGTCCATTGCAACAGGAGTAATGGCAGTAAAAGGAGCCCTCGAAGACACCGTTATATCAAGAGTCCCACTGGATGTAATCGCCAAGGAGATACAAGGAATATTACTCGAGCGGGGAGAAGCCTCGAAAGAGGAACTTTATCATATGATAGTATCACACCCCAAAATCAATATATCACCGGATGAATACGAGGAACTAATAGATTATCTAATGAGTCAGGGAATAATAAGAGAAAAGGAAAATGGCAAGCTACGACTAGGATCAACGTTCTATAAGATATGGAAATTCAGAGGAGACTCTTACACAAGAGCGTGGTGGTCAAGGGACTTCTCCGAGTTCTTCTCAACTATAAGCGATAGAGACTCCTTCGTTGTTAGACACAGAGATAAAACGATTGGCTACATTGACTCTATATTCGTCTATAAGCATCTACGAACAGGAGACACCATACGCCTAGCAGGCAGAGCATGGTACGTTAAACGAATAGACGAGAACCTGGCTAAGATCGAGGTAGAACCTGCAAGTGATCATGGAGAGGTCCCATTATGGAGAGGCGAAGGCCCGAAACGGGCTAGAGAACTAGCAAAAACAATGATAGAGATACTATCCGGTAAACAAAGCATAGAAGATGTCGAGCTAGACTCGTCAGCTAAGAGGATCATCAAGAAATGGATAAACTACTATAGTAGCAAGCTAGGAATCGAAAACCTCGAATCAAGCATAATCTATGAGACCTATGGCAGAGAAAAAATAATAACAGCCCCACTAGGATCGGGAGCCTCGGAGACCCTAGCACTAATTGTAACTCACATCGCGTCACGCGAGATAGGTCTTAACGTATATTACAGATCGATGTTTATGGGATTCAGCGTGTCAATAGGCGAATTAAACCCGATAGACATCCTAATGGAGATAGACCTCGACGAATTCGACGAAATACTCGACGCTGCTCTTGAAAAGAGCCCCTATCTACACCAGACTATCCGCGATATACAATTATCATTTGGAAAAATAGGCTCTACCGACCCAGAGGAAGACGAATTATTGTATAGAGAAGCAAAACGACAGATCCTTGAAAACTACCTAGACGTCGAGGGCGCCAAAGAATTCATCAAAAAACTACAAAGCGGAGAACTAAAAGTAAGAACACCCTATGTCTCCGGAATAACCCCAATAGCTAAACAAATCCTTCTAGCACCACCTATCAAACCCTGGATACCGGATCTAGCCGGCAGAATAGCAAGACTCTTAGAAGGATCAGCGTTCACGATATTCGAACTCACAGATATACTCGACTTGTCAGAGAAGACAATCGAGTCGAAGATCAAAGATATGAGAAAAGAAGAATATGGAGAGAAAAGAGTCGTAGGATTCATAGACATAGACGAAGACGAATGGAGATGGACTCTCTATAAATCACTAGAAGAGGTCGTGAACTCAGAAGAGTTCGAGAACAGTTTCAAGCCGTCGAGACTAGACGAGCCAATGAGAGTATACGTGAAGAATGATCAAGGCCACAGAGTCCGGGAGATAATAGTCACTCCCAGACTACTGCTTGAAAACTGGGAAAGACTAGAAGAAGTGCTCCCACAGAACATCTATTACGTAAGAGTAATATCAGCCTATGGATATGGAGGAAGAGACGACATATCAGTCACACACTATCATGTCCCGTTAAAAGCACTTCGATACCTACTATTAAACGCGGCCGCATACCTTCAAAGTAAAAACGCAGGATACTACTGGTAATAGATGGCGGGGAACAGGTATTGGGGAACTCATCGCAGATGTACAACAATACTCTATTAACAGAAATTGATGATATCTATACCGCCCTCTCATATTCACTATACTTGTCACGAGACGATCCCGAATGGAGAGCTGTTAACGAGAGAATCTCGGAACTAGTCAATAAGATCGAACAAATATACACAACGTTTAATTCAACCGGCGTCACGCTACCAAGGAAACTCAGATTATTAGTCAAAGACCTAGCTAGGAATGTTAAGAAAAGAGACCTATATTTGACGGGTACGACTTTACGGAAACTAGAGGAATTAGTCGACAAAACATATTCTTTAAGCAAAGGAGCTAATCGATTCATAATTAATGGTAGATTCCTCCTGTCAGTATCATTCGCGACGCTGACAACGGTACTCTTATACTCTACTCAGTCCACGATTGAAATTTTAATGTTAATAGTAGTACTCGGCCTCCTATTATCATCGCTCCTTCTCCTAAAGACTAGATTCTATATGTATGTAGTATCAGCAGCATTCCTAGTAGAAGCCTCTGTACTCTTATTCGCTAGGTACGGAGAGGGATACGGTATATTGTATGATGGAGTACTTGTTCTCTTAGTATTATTGTTCCTAGTTGGGCAAGTTGAATCTATAATGATAGCCAAGGATCTTAGAGAGACTGTTGATGGAATCACCGAGTAGAAATGGAATATGTTTTTAACTAGAAATAGTTGCTTCTCGTTAACAATTTACATATTCAAATATTAATGTCAAGACAATAACAATAAACAAATAGAAAAACAATTGATCAAGGAGGTAGAAGAAACATGAAGTTTGGAGACATAATATACACTCCCGAGGAAGCACCCGAACAAGTTATCTCGAAGGCCGAAACACACACTCCAAAAATCGAGGCACCCGAAAAGGTAAAGAAAGGAGAACCATTCAAAGTAAAAATCACAGTAGGTCCCCACGAGATGAAGCCACACCATTCAATCAGATACGTAGAAGTATGGTTCTACGAAGAAGGCAGAGCCTTCAACCCAGTAAGAGTAGCAAAAATAGAATTCGAGCCGGGATACACACTCGCAACAGCAGAGCTAACACTAACGCTTGAGAAAAGCGGAACCCTTTACGCGATAAGCTATTGTAACCTCCACGGCCTATGGGAGGCAAGAAAAACAATACAAGTAGAGTAACCAAAACCTCCCTCCTAATCCTAGCGGACCCCAGTACTAATCTCCACTTTATTTTTACTTCTAGTATATCCTCGACGCATCCTAAAGGCAAAAAGAACAGCATCACGAGACCCAACTATTGTTATCGTGGTATTACTGGGCCTGTACACTACTTATACTAAACCAGCCGATAAGCGTAGCCACTGGAGTACACTAATGCTCTACTAAGTCTTATCGTTCAGCATCCGGTGGGGGCTATGCATGGAATAGAACCTGTACTAGACAAAATGTGTCCAAACTGTGGAGGACCAATATCTGCTGAGAGACTCGAGAGAGGACTGCCATGTAAAAGATGCCTACCAAGCGATAACTACTATACAGTCGAGGAGATAGGAAAAGCACTCGAGGCCAGAGGAACACTCCTTAATTATGCTTGGGTCTATGCATTAGAGAAAGAGTACGAGAAATTCCGTATATTCTTCGCTAAGAAAACAAAATCTGAACTCTGGAGCGCCCAGAAGAGCTGGGCGAAGAGACTCTTATTACTCGACAGTATGGCTATTATAGCCCCCACCGGAGTCGGTAAAACAACGCTTCTAAGCGTTTATGCAGTATACAGGGCAGAGCTACAAGGATGGAAAGTACTATATCTGGTCCCTACACAGAACCTGGTTACACAAACAGCATCAAAGATAATGAACATGGTAGACAACGATATAGTTGTATACTATACTGGGTCGATGAGCAAGAAGCTTCGCGAAGAGGCTCTAAACAGAATCGCTAATGGAGAATACAAGATACTTGTCGTAACAACAAGCTTCCTTCAAAGAAACTTTGATCTCCTCGAGAAAAACGCCCCCTTCAATCTGATAATTGTAGACGACGTAGATAGTCTTCTAAGAAGCGGTAAGAACGTCGACAGAGTCCTCAAGTTAATGGGCTATAAAGAAGACCACATACAGACAGCCGAAAAACTCGTCAAGACAAAACTAAGATTCTATCAGGCACTTTCAGCAGGACAAGAGAAAAAGATAGACGAATTACAGCGTGAAATAGCAGAGCTAGAGGGAGAACTTAGGCTCTTCGAAGATACACCTATGAGTCAGCTAGTAATCGCCTCTGCAACAGGACGGCCGAGGGGAATTAAACACCTATTATTCAAGGAGCTACTCGGCTTCGAGGTAGGCGGTGGAAGCGATTATATGAGAAGCGTGGATGATACCTATCTTGTTACAACAGATCTAGCTAAGGATCTAGTAAGAATAGTGAAAACCCTTGGGAGAGGAGGCGTAGTATTCGTATCACAGCTTCACGGGAAACCCCTAGCTAAACTCCTAGTCGAGAAACTCAAAAGTGCAGGCATCAAAGCGGAGCTAGCACTAGCAGGAACACGAAGGGCTGTGAGCAAGCTGGCCTCGGGAGAAGCAGACGTAATAGTAGGAGTGGCATCAAGGTACGGCGTGATAGTTAGGGGACTTGATCTCCCTGAAACCATTAAGTATGCAGTGTTCATAGAGATACCAGCTAGAAGGATATCGTTAGAGGATGCACTATCTAGCGCCAAACGCCAACTCGCACTACTATTCTATATCAATGATAAAGGTGGAGAAAAAGCCCAGGACTATATAAAGAAAATAACAAGACTCCTCGAGAAAATACCAGATCCCAGAATAGTCGCCCTAGCTTATAACAACAAGATAGACGCGGAAGGTTTACTGCTCGAATTAGTTGAAGTTATGAAGGAATCAGCCGGATATATCAAAGAATGGTTCGAGTCCAGTCTTGCAGCAGGAGAAAGAGTAAGGCTTGGAGGCATACTAGTAGAGAAGGATCAAACGGGAACATACTTAGTCACACCAGATGCTCCAACTTACATACAGGCAAGTGGAAGAACAAGCAGACTATACAAGGGAGTAATGACCCATGGCTTAAGCATAGTCTTAACAAAAGATAGACAGTATGTTGAGGCCCTAGAGGAGAGGCTAAAGTGGTATACAAGTAGTATATTCAGAGAATTCAATAGTTTAGATATTAACAATGTATTAACAAGAATAGCAGAGAGTAGACAAGGGAAAGGAAAGAAGATAAATGTAAAGACAGTCCTCCTAGTAGTAGAGTCTCCGACAAAAGCACGAACTATAGCGTGGTTCTGGGGAAGACCCTCTAAGAGGAGATTCGGTCGCTTAACGGTCTATGAGACAAGCACAGTTGATCCCGACACAGGAACCGTATACTTGTTAATGGTCACAGCTACACGCGGACACTTCCTAGAATTAGCTATAGATGTAGAAGACTCAGTATACGGTGTAAAATACGAGGAAGGAGTCTACAAACCCGTATATAAGACAATAAAAAGATGCCTCGAATGCGGATATACATATGCAGCAGACGGTGCCTGTCCTAGATGTGGAAGCTACGCAGTGTACTCGGCGGCCTCAATAGTCGACACGCTCAGAAAGCTTTCCCTAGAGGTTGATGAGATAATCATAGCGACGGATCCAGACAGAGAAGGAGAAAAGATTGCATGGGACGTATACCTCGTTCTTAAGCCATTTAACTCTAATATAAGGAGAGGAAGATTCCACGAAGTAACAAGAGATGCAATAATAGAGGCGTTGCGTGGAGCAACAAGCATAGACCACAGACTCGTCTATTCTCAGATTGTGAGAAGGATCGAAGATAGATGGATAGGATTTACTCTCAGCAAACATCTATGGAGTAAATATAATAAAAGATGGCTAGGAGCCGGCAGAGTACAGACACCAGTTCTAGGCTGGATAGTCTCTAGATACGAAGAATGGAAACAGAACAAGGGATATCTACTAGTCTACAACTATTCAGCCACAGGCGAGAGAATATACCTCTTCGTAAAGGAAAAAGAAACAGCAAAAGAGCTGTCAAAGGATGTAGAGGCTAGGATATCTAGCTTCCAAGAATGGATAGAGGAAGTAAATCCTGCACCACCATATACCACCGACGCTCTACTCTACGACGCGTCACTAAAGTTAGGCTATAGCGCCAGCTTCACAATGAAGCTCGCACAAGAACTATTCGAGGCTGGACTCATAACATATCATAGAACAGATAGCACAAGAATATCTACTAACGGCATGGGAATAGCAAAATCCTACCTAGAAAAGAAAGGCCTAGAAGAGCACTACTATCCAAGGAGCTGGGGAGAAGGAGGAGCCCACGAAGCAATAAGACCCACAAAGCCACTCGACGTAGAAGAACTACAACGCCTCGTGCTTGAAGGAACCTTAAAGATCCAAATAAAGCTGACACGAGCACATCTGAAACTATACGATCTAATATTCAAGAGATTCATAGCGAGCCAGATGAAGCCGTCAAAAGCCAAGAAGGCAAGCATGGAGCTCGAATTCCCACAGAACATAGTGTCTGTGTACGAAGGGATAATCGACTACGAACAAAAGGGACACTACCTAGTGAACCCACCCAGGACAAGAAAATGGATAAAGGAAGCATCGGCAAAAGACAGCATAAAGTTAACATTTATGAAGAAAGTTAGAACCAGTTCAATACGCCTATTCAAGACCGGAGACCTAGTCAGACTAATGAAGGAGAAGAAAATAGGTAGACCAAGTACATATGCTAAGGTAATAGAATCGAACAGGAGACACGGATACATTATAATAAGTAAAAAAGCACAATACGTTGTGCCAACGAAAACCGGCGTAACGGTCTTCAAATACCTTAACGAGAACTTCCCAGTATTCGTATCAGAGGAAACCAGCAGAGAGCTCGAAGAAATACTCGATAAAATCGAATCAGGTGAAATGAACCCTGTAGAGGCAATAAATGACCTTGCGATAAAGTTAGCAAGCGTACTTCCAGACAGCCAGCTAGCCGTGCTCGTGGACGAGACCGGAATCAATAAAGGCATTGCATATGGAATAGATTAATCAAATTACGAAAGAACTACTAGACTCCATACTCCAGGGTAATCTCTAAAAAAGTATATCTCTCCCCCATTCTCCTCTTACTACCAATCCTCCAATCGACAATCCTGACCCCATCACCTATCCTATCTTTAATAGCTGAGACTACATTAGCCAATTTACAGATATTATCGCCTACAGCATAAAGCGTGATCCTCGTGTAACCCTTGTTGAACTCGGCAATTATCTCTAACACATAGTCGGTGACAGGGACATCTTTCACGATTGTTATCTTCTTCTCCGCTTTCACCATGCACACCCGGCTAACTCTACGACATGCGATTATTACCGATATACTGTAAGAGGGGGCCTCAGATTCCGGCGCAATCCGCATAGTGTCCCGCATCGGTGACGAGGTTGATCTTCACCGGCCCATATAATGAATAGAACTAGTTGACGGCATTAAATTATCTAGCTAGTAACCGTTATAGTTGGGATCTCAGTTTATCAAAAATAATACTATTGTATTAGGTATGTCTGGAACGGTTAATAGAGATCCTCGGAGGATAAATTATCGTATTCACCAGGTCCTCTGTGTAGAGTATCACGTTCTCCCGGACAGCCCTTCCCTATCCTAATCGGTTTGCCTATCGAGGATAGTAGAACAACTCTGCTACTCCGACTTTCACCATATATAGGATAGCCCGTCAATTCTGAGAGTTTCTGGGCGAATCGACGTACGTCGTCCATGGACGGCATATTCATTCTTGTTAATCTTTCCCTGCTGGCTCCTACCCACATGTATGCCTTTATTTCAACGTATGTGGGCTGTGATCTCTCGACTAATTTGGCGAATCCTCTGATCGCCTCCTCGGTATCGTTCCAGCCTTTTACGTGCGTTATCCTGATAACGGTTGGAGACGAGAATGATGGGAGCATGTCGAGTGTTTCTAGTGTTAGTTCCCAGCCCCTAGGCACCAGTGGTTTATTGAATTCGCTGTAGCTCTTCTTGTCCCAGGACTCGAGACTTATGTACAGCTGGGAGGGCTCTTCGTCAAGGTTGGCTAGTATATCTGGTCTCACTCCCCTAGTCACTATGAATGTTGACATGCCACGCTTGTGGATTTCCTTTATTAGATCACTTAGCAGGGGGTATATCGTTGGTTCACCTGTTAGACTCATTGTTACATGAGCGGGGTTCATGGCCTCCTCGACCATTCTAGGATCTGCTTTTGGGTGCCCGTAGTAACCGCTTATTATGCGTCTATGTGCTTCGATTATACCTTCAGCGATAAGCTCTGGTGGATCGTAGAAAGGCATCTGTGTCTCGTCTACATCAATACCGAGGTCCTGTGGTCTGATCCTCCAGCAGTGGAGACAAGCGTTCCAACACCAGAACGCGGTAGGACTCATTTGTATATCTCTATGGCTCTCTATGCCGTAGAACTTGCACTTATAGCAGAATCTTCCTTCAACTATCGCTGTATGCGTCCAGTAACACTTCTTGACGACTGTATGTCGGCCTACGAAATGATACTTTTGCTTTATCATGATCTCTGCTAGGGGCCTGAACTTCTCCGGTATTCTGGCCAGCATCTCCTGAGCATACCTTGATAGCTGTTTTGTCACCTTGCCCACCAGTATCCGGTAGAGTGATTGTCGGAGAAAAGGAAAATAACTAGCCGTTTATATCGTGATTTATAATATAAAGCTACTTCTT
Organism: Desulfurococcales archaeon; assembly: GCA_015521095.1. Next base: position 37,841 of record WAOU01000079.1, read on the forward strand.
TGGTTCCGGCCTATAGGGTTTGTAGAGTCCTTTCTCTGCTAGATAGTTATAGGCAGAGTATGCTGCGACAGCGCCCATTGCGGAGGCGGTAACGACCTGCCGGAACCCTGGCCACATCGAGGTACAGTCTCCAGCCGCGAAGACTCCGGGTATGTTTGTTCTCATCCACTCGTCAACCTTAATGTAGCCCGATTCATCGGTTTCGAGGCCCAACTCGTGATACCAGTCTTTAGGTGGTTCGAATCCTATCTCGATGAAGATGCCATCAACCTTCAGCTCCTTAACCCCGCCTGTTACCTTGTTCTGGATAACAACGCTACGTACTTGGGTGTCTCCCTTTATCTCCTTTACGACGCTGTTCAATATGAATTCTATGTTAGGTATCTTCTTGGCTTCTTCTACAAAGAATGGTTTAGCCCTGAACTGGTCCCTTCTATGGACGAGATAGACTTTCTTTACATAACCACTGAGGAGGATCGCGCCTTCGAATGCGGCGTCTCCTCCTCCAACAACTACTACCGCGTCTTTTCCTCTATAGAGGGGAGCGTCACACACGCTACAATAGCTTACGCCTCGACCAGCGAATTCCTTTTCGCCAGGAACATTGAGTTTTCTTCGTTTCGAGCCGACCGCCATGATGATTGTCTTAGCATATACTTCTAGTCCCCTTGTACCCGTTATTTTAAACTCCTTATCGTTGACTCGCTCGAACTTTGTAACTCTTACTCTCTCGACGATAGTCGGATGAAACATCTGTGCATGTGAGTGGAAGCTACGGACAAGTGCTGATGCCTGTATTTTCTTGAGTCCGGGATAGTCGTCAACCCAGTCTGTAAGATTTAGTTGTCCTCCTATTTCTTCAGCTATTACTATTGTCTTCATTAGGAATCTACTAGTATAGATCGCTGCTGACAGGCCTGCCGGTCCTCCTCCTATTATAGCAACATCATAGTGTTCTCCTCTTGGAATTTTACCGAATGCTTTTCCTATTCTTAGAGCCATACTCCTCTACCTCCAGGACTTCAAATAGCGTCACCTAGAGATAAAGACTCTTTATATAAAGCATGATTAGCGGAGTTAGAGAGGGGGAACCCGGTGACTTAATGAGATGCCAAGGATAGACTATGGATGGCTGGCCATCGATATATCAGCTATACTACGGTTGACACGAGAAGACCGTAAAAGTCTGATAGACAGTGTGTTAGGAATAGACCAGCTTTATCTTGTAACCGAGCCTTCTCCTGTTTATGTAAAGGGACCACGAGGATCGACTAGAGTAATGTTGGGGATAGGCAGTCTAGTAATGTCTCCTGATTCAAACGAACTGATCCAAGAGATTGGAGGGCTGAGACCACTTATATTGGCGAGGCCGGAGTGGGTGACCTCATGCAGGGTGACCGAGTCTCAACACATAGAGTACGAGTTTAAGCCTAGTAAAGGAGAATTAGTGGAAGAAAAAGTATATCCACTGGACATCCGGGACCCACTAGGACTCTTTTTAAGCGGAAAACACGTATTGATTTCCAGTGACTTGACAGCGGACGAAGTAGTCCCCATAGCAGTTACCGAAACAGGTAGAATTGTAGTTGGCTACTCGAACTCCGAGTCAAAGAGTAAAATAATCATATTTGGCCGTGGCGGAGAGGCCGTGGAGATGCTTGAGTATTTAGTCCCTATATACTCTAGATGTGATAATAGGAGGCGATGAGGACAGCTACCCTACACTGATAATAATCAAACCTATATTTGGGAAGTGACGAGCACCGACCTATCCGAGCCTCTCCACACCTAAATATAATGGGGGCCCGCGAGGAATGATACACAAACTCAAAAAAAGAGAATTAGCAGCCTATACACTACTCAGCAAGCACAAAAAGATAAACTATGGAGACGCCATTGACCTTCTAACATCAGAACTCATAATGACCAAACGGACTGCTTCAAACGTATTACGTAGGCTAAAAAGACTGGGCCTTATAAAGGTGAAAATAGAGGATACCAGGATTATTATAGAAGTCGAAGACATATGGAGAATCCTTGACAATATGCTCGAGAAATACAAGGCGGAACGGCATAGGAGAGCACATGCCTTAGCAAAGAAAAAGATCTCATAGACACTTAGGCGGCCCGTCGCGAGCCTGGTTACACCGCATGTCCCTCCCTAGAAGGGAGGGTCTTAGACCTTACACGGTTCTTCATCCGGGCCAAAGAAATATCGTGTAACAACGAAGGATATTTGCTGTTAATATCATTGAGCGGGGTCAGGACTTAAAGGTCACATCACGACCTATACTCAGAGAGTACAGCCGTCCTCATCCCCTGATATACTAGCGAGCCGCCAGTCTACATAGCTCTTTTGCTAGGGACAATGGCATTCGTTGTTATTCGATACAAAATCAAAGCTCTAGAGAAGATATAGTCTATTATGTTAATATTCAATTTTAATTCCCGAACCCTCACCCAACCATATGGGTAATAGCATTGAAGCTGTTCGAGTACGAAGCAAAGGAAATACTTAAAAAATATGGAGTAAAGGTTCCCAAGTCAGTCCTTGTGAAAAAAGGAGAAGACCCGATAGAGAAAATGAAACAGGCAGGTCTAGAACCACCAGTAGTAGTGAAAAGCCAGGTACTCGTTGCTGGAAGAGGTAAGGCTGGCGGCATCAAAATGGCAAAAACCTGGGATGACGTCAAGAGACTCGTAGACGAACTATTCGATAAACCGATAAAAGGGATAAAACCAAGACTCCTACTAATCGAGGAAGCAATCCCACACGAAGTAGAGCTATATGTCGGAATGGTAATTGACAGAAGCGAGAGAAAACCAGTAATTCTAGCAAGCAAGTATGGCGGAATGGATATCGAGGAAATAGCGAGAGAAAAACCCGAGAGTATTATTAGAGTACATGTTGATCCATTCATAGGACTAAAAGGATACCAGGCAAGGCTAATAGGTAAGAAAATAGGACTTACAGGTAAAGCACTATCGAACTTCGCTAAATTCCTAACAGCACTATACAATATGTTCATGGACTATGACGGAGAACTAGCAGAATCCAACCCACTCGCATTGGTCGGAGACGAAGTTATCCCTCTAGACGCTAGACTCATAGTAGACGACAACGCATTATACAGGCATCCAGAGCTAGCAAAGGAAATACTAGAAGAAAGCGGAGAATACACAGAATGGGAGATAAAGGCCAGAAAGAAGGGATTAGCCTTCGTAGAACTAGACGGCGACATAGGAATAATAGGAAACGGAGCAGGACTAACAATGACAACAATGGACCTAGTATACGAGTTCGGAGGCAAACCAGCAAACTTCCTAGACATAGGAGGCGGAGCAAGCGCAGAACTAGTAAAGACCGCCGTGAGCTTCCTCGTAGAATTCCCGAAGACAAAGAAGATATTCATGAACATATTCGGCGGAATAACAAGGTGTGACGAAGTAGCAAAAGGCATAGTAAAAGCCCTAGAGGAGCTAGGAAAGCTAGAAAAACCACTAGTAGTGAGACTAGCAGGAACAAACGAAGAGGAAGGAAGAGAGATCCTAAAGAAACACGGCATCGAAGCATTTGTTGACCCAATAGAGGCGGTTAAACGCCTCATGGAGCTCTAGGCAGGAGGTGAGAAAGATGGCGATACTATTAGATGAGAAGACAAAAGTAATCGTCCAGGGTATAACTGGAAGAGAAGGTTCATTCCACACCAAGCTCATGCTGGACTATGGGACAAAGATAGTAGCAGGAGTAACACCTGGCAAAGGCGGACAAGAAGTTCACGGAGTACCAGTATATGATACAATGGAAGAAGCAGTAAAAGAGCATCCTGACGCAACAGCATCAATAATATTCGTACCAGCCAGATTCGCCGCCGACGCCGTATACGAGGCGGTAGACGCAGGAATGAAACTAGTAGTAGTCATAACAGAGCATATACCAGTTCATGAATCACTCAAGTTCATAAACTATGCGAAACAAAAGGGAACAACAGTCATCGGACCAAACTGTCCAGGACTCATAAGCCCAGGAAAAGCCAAACTAGGCATAATGCCCGGACACGTATTCAAGGAGGGACCAATAGGAATCATATCAAGAAGCGGAACACTGACCTACGAGATAGGATACGCCCTAAGCAAACAGGGCATGGGACAGAGCACAGTTATAGGAATAGGAGGAGACCCCGTAATCGGAACATCGTTTACAGAGGCAATGGAACTCTTCGAGAAAGATCCAGAGACAGAGGCCCTAGTACTAGTAGGAGAAATAGGCGGAGACATGGAAGAGAGAGCAGCACAGATGATCAAGGAAGGCAGATTCACCAAACCAGTAGTAGCATTTATCGCGGGTAGAACAGCGCCACCCGGAAAGAGAATGGGCCACGCAGGAGCGATAATAATGATGGGCACCGGCACATACCAGGGCAAGGTCAAAGCCCTCGAAGAGGCAGGAGTAAAAGTCGCAAAGACACCATTCGAAATACCAGAGCTCCTAAGACAAGCACTCAAGAAGTAACATACCAGCAGAGAATAATTTACCTATAACCCGCCTAGCCTTCTTCTTTTTCTACTCTGATACTCCTCACTGGTACCCGCAACTATTATCTCATAGAGAACTGCTTGTTTACCATCCTTCGGGCGCAAGAGCCTGCCAAGCCTTTGAATAAATTGTCTTGGAGACCCTGTCCCCGAGACAAACACGCCAACATTAGCGTCAGGGATATCGAGTCCTTCATCACCCACAGTAGTAACTACCATTACACCGCTGTCTAGTTGTTTAAAAGTCTCCAATATTCGGGCACGCTTCCTTTTGTCTAATCCACCATGGAGAAGAAGACCATTGACTCTACGAGCTATCTCTTCAGCCTGTTTCTTATATTGTGTAAACACGATTATTTTAGATCCTTTTTTCAGCTCTTGCCTTATTATCTCTTCTGCCTTGCGCAGCTTCGCCTCGCTATACTGTACTATATCTCTCATTTTTGCATGGATACGTATGGCCTGTATAGCTTCTGGATCGCCTTTCTTGGCTCGTGCCAACAACTCGTTGAAAGAGAGACCTCGGGAAAGGAGTCTAAATTGTCTCTTGTACATCTCATATTCTTTTTTCTCGCCTGGGAGAAGATCAACTTTTACTCGTCTAACGACGTAGGGGGCTAGATAGCCTAGTCTTGTTAGCTCGCCTGGAGTGGTTCGATAAACAATGCCTCCCAGCAGAGGGAATAATTCAACGTGTTTTCCGTCTTCTCGCTCTACAGTTGCAGATAATCCAAGCCGATAAGGTGCGGGGAGACCGACAGAGATAGCCTTAAACTTTTCTGCCGGTAGATGATGGGCTTCGTCAAAGATCACTAGGGGAAAGAGTGTTGCGAAGAGTCTTAGTTTTCTATATGCGGTTTGATAGGTTGTAACAGTTATAGGAGCAAGTTTTTTCTCATCGCCATAGTATGCGCCTACGAGTGCTCCGGCATCGCTGAATTTCTTAATAGAATCTATCCATTGCTTGACGTGTTCTTTAGTATATACTACGATGAGCGCACGCTTCTGTAGTTCCGCGAGGCCGGCTATTGCTATAACGGTTTTACCTGCTCCCGTTGGTAGAGCTATTATCCCTCTGTAACCGGATTTTCTCCAAGCTTCTAGCGCCTTCTCTTGGTAAGGCCTTAGTGTTCCCTTGAAGGATATTGATCTTGGTAGAGAACCGTCGTCAAGTAACCCGATCTTATCGACAATATGTAGGTTTTTTTCCTGTAATTTCCGGACTATAGAAGGATAAAAGTGTCCAGGAGCCTTATACTCCTTTTTCTCTCTATCGTATGGGAAATACACCTTTAGCTCCGACAATATATCTTTCAAGTATACCTTGCTCCTTATACGGATCCAGCCATCTTCTCCATAGTATACGATAACTTTTTTCCTATCCTTGAGATACTGCTCGATTACTTTTACATCATCAATAACAATGCCCGGAATATCATTAAGCACTGCTATAATGTCATCTTCTGTGAAGCCAAGAGCCTTAATCTTAGTAAAGTCTAGCTCAAAAACACTATATCCTTCTATTCTACCCAAGTATCTTGAAAATTCTAGTAGTCTATGGAAATCCTCTTTATCAAGCCAGGATCTAACCCGAAATCTTAAGCTTCTAGTCCTCGAGTACAAACTTATCCACCCTTCTATAGGCTAGAATTGGAAGCGAAGGCTCCAAGTTTACTAGACTAAGTGCTCTCTCTATCCTTATACGGGGATATGGTGGTACTTCTAGATCGATACATTCTCCTTCCATCACAATTTTCGTGAATTCAGGCTTATCAGAGTATTTCTTGAGAGTCTCGACAGACTTGGGACCACATCCTCTAAGGTGAAGAGCGATTACATGCAGACAGTCCAGTCCAATAAATACTTGAACATAGACTTCAAGGCCTTCATCGGAGTAAAGTAGTAAATCGACTATATTGTCTTCTTGGGGCTCCAAAAGAGCATATGATGCCACAGCATCCTCCTTCTTGACTAGACCCAGCTCTTCGAGGCAGGGACCGGTTCCAGGCGTGGGTTCTTGATCATCCACCATCATGCTATTTCATCTCCTTCCGATGAGATGAGGCCCTGGTGTCACCTCTTAAAACCTAGGTCATCACCGGCCCTTAACTAGTAAGTGTCACGGAAAGGAGTAAAACATTATCTCTCGAAAGCTGAGAGGCCGAAAGCGTATATGTTACCGGAGAACGAAGGCGGTCGGAGAGGTCACCACTCTTCACAGATTAAATCTGGACTCGGCAAAGTCCTCATCCCGCCCATTAGACTAGGTCGGAGGACTTCCAAGTATTATATATGTCGTTTTTAACAGTCTTGAAATCCGGTTAATACCGGGATATGAGTGGTGTACAAGCCATGTCTGTGAGGAGAATTAGCACCAAAGAGTACAAGCAAGTCGCGGAGAGGATGCGAAAACTCCAGGAGCAACAAAGGCTAATTGTCAAGAGAATGAGCAAGATAAAGTACAAGATAGCAATACTCAGCAATAAGGGAGGAGTAGGCAAGAGCTTTGTCACAGCTAGCCTTGCTGGAGCCCTTGCATTAAACGGGAAAAGAGTAGGCGTGCTCGACGGAGACATCCATGGCCCCACGATCCATAAGATGCTGGGACTCCCAACCGGATTCGGGATGCCGGCCAAGCCGGACGGAACAATAATACCTGTCGAGGTTCCTCCAGGAATAAAGTTGGCTAGCCTAGGCCTATTGTTGCCAGAAGACGATACGCCTATCATTTGGAGAGGATCGTTAAAGACTACCGCAATACGAGAACTACTAGCCTACACTGACTGGGGAGAGATAGACTATCTACTGATTGATCTCCCTCCAGGAACAGGAGACGAACAACTAACAATAGCACAGCTCATACCAAATCTAACAGGGTTCATACTAGTAACCATACCCAGCGAAGTATCCAAGGCCATTGTCAAGAAAGCAATAACGTTTGCTAATAGACTAAACAAGAAGGTTATCGGCGTAATAGAGAACATGTCTTATTTCAAGTGTCCGGATGGGAGCATACACTATATATTTGGAAAAGGAGCAGCAGAAGAACTAGCTGAAGAATACAATATACCGTTCCTAGGCAGGATACCCATAGATCCTAAGATTAGAGAAGCCAATGACAAAGGGAAACTCTTCTTCATAGAGTATCCTGATAGCGAGGCATCGAAGGCATTCCTTCAAGCCGCTGAGAAAGTTATAGAGATAGTAGAAGAAAGAAGTACTGGTAATGGAAAAGAAGGTGCTTGATGATTTTTCCTTAGACGAGTCCTAGTTGCGTTGCTAGCTCGCTTGCCTTGTACTCTGGCGCGAGTTTTACATATGCTTTCTTTTCTCCCTTAGGCGTTATCATTGTTCTTACTTTTGCTACTTTAACGTTGTAGAGTTTTTCTACTGCTATTTTGATATCGTGTTTTGACGCGGTCCTAGCGACTATTAGGGTTAGAGTGTTTTCTTCTTCGATTAGGCGGAGGGCTTTTTCGCTCATATGGATTCTAAGGATTATCCTGTTCATCCTATATCACCTTATACTTCTCTCCAAGAGCCTTGAGTGCATTGCTTGTAATTAGTGTTAGTCTTCCAGGCTCTCCTCCTGGAGCAAGAACCAGGACATTTAGCGACTCAGGAGTTGCTATATCGGTTCCTGGCAGTCCCTTGACAGCCCTAGCGAAGGGGCTTCTATGGTCTTCGACTATGAATAGAATGCTTTTCGGCTTCTTGTATCTTCTTCCTCTCATTTTTCCTTTTCCTGCACGCCATCTCGTCTTCTCCTTTGCTCTGGCTATGTCAGGGGCTAGGCCTAGCTTTTCGAGTAATTCTAGTGCTTGTTTTACTGTTGTTACTTTTTCTTCTACTTCGCTTTCTACTATTACCGGTAGGTATTCAGTGTTGAATACGTGGCCTCTGGCACGCACGAATTCGGGCATGCTGGTTGCTGCTAGGGCGCTCATTGTGCCTAGAATTCTTTCTTTTTTGTTTACTCTTTCGTGTATTTTCTTTTCTACGCGTGGGGGGTGTGCTAGTCTTCCGCCCCTAGTCATATTTACTAGTGCTGCTCTCATACTGTTTCTTATACGTGGCACTCTTGATACTCCGTGATGGGCTCCTAGGCTTCTTGCACTTGTTCTTTTTCCTGCCAATGGATCTCTTCCTTTAGGCTGTAGTTTTGCCGTGAATTCGCTTAGGTAGACTCTCCTTATGAGGTCCTTTCTTACGGGGACTCGGAACACGTCTGGTAGTACGACTTGGCCTGCGTCTTCTCCCTGCCAACTATATACTGGTACCGATACAGGGTCCCTAAGATAGAGTGCAAGGTATGAGTACATCTCCTTTCACCTCACCGCTAGTTGCCCTGCTTACTCATTAGGCTAATGTAGGTTACCTTTGGTTCAACTACACCGAGCTCGAGGTACCATCTCGGGGGCCTTACAGGGTATCTCATGACGATTGGTCTCTTTACGACTCCCGGGATGCTGCCTGCGAGTACTGTGTATTGGCTCTTTACGACGCCGTAGTGGAGGAATCCTCCTGCTGGGGTTATCTCGTTGCCATTCTCGCCTATGAGGAGTATACGTTTATTGTATTCTGTTCTGCGGTGGAAGCCCATTTGGCCTGCTTGTGGCATCTCCCACCAGGTTCCTCGTCCGTGGCTCCGTGCTCCTATTCTCCTGCTTCCTTTTCTATGCTTGTGCCATCTGGGTAGCTCTTTTACGCCCCATCTCTTGACGGGGCCCTGGAATCCTTTTCCTTTAGTGACCGAGATGACGTCTATTAGTTGTCCGGGCGAGAATACATCGTTTACTTTGATTTCTTTTCCAAGGATGTTCTTAGCGTATTCGAAGATCTTTGCTGGGTCGTTTACGCCCCCGATCTTGACTTCTAGTATGTCTGGCTTCTTCTTGCTTAAACCACCTACTAGTTTGGGTTGTGTCGAGATGAGGACTCTTATTTCTCTTAGGTTCTCTAGTTTTTCTTCTAGCTGAGCAAGTTTCTTGTCAGTGTCGTATTTTCCAAGGGTTGGGATCTTTCTCTCAAGTTCTAGTTCTTTTGGGGGCTCGACCCAGGCCTCTCCGGCCGAGTATAGTCCCCTGTTAGGGTCGTAAGCGTATCCTCTCACAGCTAACACGTATACTGGCGGTGTCTCTACCACCGTTATTGGTGTGAATACTTCGCGTCCCTTGTGGGGGCTTCCAGGCTTGTCCTCTATGACGTATGCATGAGTCATTCCTGCCTTGTATCCTAGGAATGCGAGTAGCTTTGGTTCTCCTAGGTCAACTTCTGGCCAGGTTTTTACTCGGGGAACTAGTCTGCTTGCTCTCTTTCTCGGTGAGAATCCTAGGCTTCCTCTTCTAGGCGCGCTTTTCTTTCTTGCTCCCATTATTTATCCCCTTGTATGCATGGCATCCTATCTATGCTTACTGGTACCTTTCTCCTCCTAGCCCTGTCTGGGCCCAATAGACGCTTAAAAGCTTGTAATGTTTTATTTCTTATCTTCCTTTATTCTATCCATAATCTCGCTTGCTCTGCTGGCGATAGATTTATCGATTTCCTCGTAGGAATAATACCCGATTAGATCGTAGAATTCCCACCGGGACATTATTTTGACGTTGGCTTCACCTTCTATCAAGGGTTTCTGCGTTCCCTCAGACTTTAACACCTCGAAGGTCTTCCTAACGGCTCCCATAGCCATCCTGAAGCTTGTTACAGGGAAGATCACAATCTTCACGCCAGCGGTTTTGAATTCTTCAACGGTTAGATATGGGGTCTTACCAAACTCGGTCATATTAGCGAGTATAGGTACATTGGGTAGTGCCCGTACGAACTCCTTGAATTCTTCCAGGCTACGAAGAGCCTCGGGGAATATAATGTCGGCTCCAGCCTCTACATATGTTTTGGCTCTCTCAATCGCTCCCTCAAGCCCCTCGATTGCTCGGGCATCTGTTCTAGCTATTATGAGTGTGTCTTTCCTACGGGCATCTACTGCGGCGATTATTTTCTTGACCATGTCTTCTGTCGAGACGAGTGTTTTACCCTTAAGGTGGCCACACTTCTTGGGCAGGACCTGGTCTTCTATCTGAATAGCGGCGGCTCCCGCATCTTCTAGTTCTCTTATGGTCCTCTGAACGTTTATGGGTTCTCCGAATCCTGTGTCTGCGTCCACGATGAGTGGGATACTGATAACCCTCGTAATATACTTTGTAGCAGTTGCTAGCTCGGTGAGAGTGATTATTCCTAAGTCGGGCATTGCCAGTAGCCCGGTTAGAGCCGCTCCAGAAAGATAGACTGCTCTAAAGCCCATGGACTCGGCGAGAAGAGCCACAGAGGGCGAGAATACTCCTGGGGCAACTATCATTTCCTCCTCTTTGAGTAGCTTGCGGAGTGCTAGTCCTGGATTCTCGAGTTTATCCTTGTATAGGAAAGCCATTAGACGCCACCAATTAGTGCTAGACGGATACGTTATGTTTTATATCTCTTAATAATACGGATACCTAGTAAGGTGAACAAGCTATGGGCGGTAGGCAGAGGACGACGCTCTTCTACGAGAAGGGAAAGAAGGCGGAAGAGGAGCAGCAGACAAAGAAGGGCTACAAGAAGAAGGGTAGGCGCAAGTGAGCGAGTGTTCTCGCTGGCCTCCTCCGAGGAGAGAGAAGAGATTTTTCCTTGCTTTGCCAGCGTCTATTCTCTCGGTCGAGAAGTCGCTTCTATCCAAGACATTGAAAACGGGTTTCATCGCTAGAACACTCTCGATCTTTAGGATAGATAAAGCCATCGTCTACAAGGACTCCAAAGCTACTACAAGAGATTATAGGGTTCTCAGAATAATCCTAGAGTATCTCTCGACTCCCCCTCACCTAAGAAAGAAGCTGTTTCCTCTCCTACCAGAACTCAGATACGTGGGACTTCTACCACCGATACAGGCGCCTAGCCATATAGCACCAGAAGAACCTGTTCCAGGCATGATTATTGATGGTCTTGTAGAGAAATGCGAGGGGGATTCCTGCCAGGTTTACTTAGGTAAAATGGGTTATGGTATACTTAGGAAACGGGTCAGGCCTGGCAAGGTGATAACTGTAGAGATTCTAAGGGTTGAAGAAGGAGTAGTTTGCTTACGGCATGTGAAGCCGAGTTTTTATTGGAGGTACAGGGTAGAGGCTTATCCTTCTTTGAAACAAGTTATCGAAAAATATAGTGGCAAGATGACTATAGTCGGCACAAGTAGACTCGGCACATGTGACAGAGATACTATTAGGAGATCCTTGTATGGAAGAGATCTACTGGTTGTGTTCGGCGGTCCTGAAGGCCATGTCTGGGACGAGCTAGATAGGGATCGTTTCGACTTGATAATAAACAGTGTTCCCTTCCAAGGAACAAGAACTATTCGCACAGAAGAAGCAGTTATGTTAACAATCAAATACTTAGATGACCTTCTAGAGTCATAGTATTCTTAATATATTATCTGTCCGTGCCTTCGCTATTATTACCGCATAGCTCTCCCCCACCCGTAAATATCCTAGTGATTATTCTATACGGGAGACAAAGTATGGCTATAGCAGATGTAATCCAGCTGATCCAAGACACCACTAACCAGATAACAGCAATAGCATGGGCACTGTTCCTCCTAACATGGAGCATAGGATGGACGCTTAGAGGATCGCCCATACCGATAGCGAGACTCAAACGGGCAGGTAATAGTCTAGTAGAGGACTCTGTATGGGCAGCGTTCTGGTTAGCAATTGGTTCAACAATATTCAACCTGATAATATATCTAGTCAACATCGTCACCAGCTGAGCGTCTTCAACAATTTTCTTGGGGAGGAGAATAATGGGGCAGATCGACTTCCTAATATTAGCATATCGTTTAGCACTGCTGACATTCTATCTAGGAGTATTTGTCTACGCTCTGCCAATACCTTACAGTGGGCTGAAGAGATGGGCCCCGATACTAATCGCAGATTCTATTGTCTCCGCAATACTTGCTTTATCCCTTTACTACATATTCGATTATCTAGATGAGCTTGTTCAATTAATTGGCGGATCCTGGACATTCTTCTATACCTGGATGGAGTCCGTTATCTCTGTCCTAACGGCCCTTAAATCGATCATTATCGCACTATATATGGCTCCCGATCCTCTGGGGATAATCTCAGGTCTAAAGTCGATAATAGCACCCTTCGATAAGCTGGTAACATCAGCACTGTATTTTCAAGCATTCATATTTGGTCTTGCATACCTAGTAAAAGAGTATGGTAAGTTACTAGCGGTTATCGGCGTTGCCCTATATGCGGTACCCTTCCGATTAGCAAGGAACAGTGGGGCATGGCTAATAGCATTCTCCCTAGTATTTCACGGGGGACTACAAGCATTACCGGTATTTGTATCAACGCTTCAGCCCCAGCCAAGCTTTCCCGGCATAGGATTAGTGACCGAGAATGGCGTCGCTCTTGCTAACCTAACAGTGTACTCAGCTAGCAATGAGGGCTTGGTAAAGGGGCTATTGCACATCTATAGTTATGAAACCGGCGATGAGCTGGCAACCTACATAGTTGATAATGGGACAGTTCAGAGTAGGTCTATGGGAGCATTTGTGACAGTACCATCAAAAATAGATGTTTATTATGTTTTCGAGTTTATGGCTGTAAGATTCTATATGATACCTTATCCAGTCTCGCCAGGCGACTATGATGTAGAGAATGGAGTCTGGGTTCTTACTCTGAAGAGTCCCCATATTATTCATAGCACACTGGGAATTCTCGCGTATACGGACGGAGAAGTCATAGACAGTACAATAGGTAATAGTATAGTTCATGCCACAGTGGAGCTCGGTGAAGGCGGATACATTGAAGTAAGAGCGCAGGATACATGCATTACGCTAGTAAATGCACCTGGCCTCGAGGGCCCTTATCAGGAATCATGGAGCTGGAAGGGACTAGACGGTTACTCTAAGAGGTTTATAGCCCAGAGTCCGGGAGTATATAATATAACATTAACATATCAGTGCCAATCATTGAATGAACCCAGCCTGGACTCTAACGATTATGCCAGCTTCATCACGATCATAGGCTCGTTCATGGATTTGAATCTTATAGAGGCGTTCCTACTATACTACTTCACCATTCCCAGCCTCTACATCCTGATACTCGCAAGTACTGCATATGGAGTTGCCAGGCTCATAGGAGGTAGGGAACGGTTCCCGATAAGAGTCATCTAGCGGTCGAGGGACTAAATATGGGGGTCTTAGACCTTGTCCTAGGAGCAATGGCTATCACAACATTAGTACTAATGATAAGGAATCTCTCAGATTGGAGGCCATATGGTTCAAAAGGCATAGTATCTAGACTAGTCCATGATCAGAGAACTAACAATGAGATAATTATAAGGGGAAAAAGGTTAAAGCCAGTAGTTTATGTCGGTGAGCCACTTCCGCTATCGAAGAATACCGAATACCTTGGAATGCGGTTATCTGCACTTATACGGCTAGCAGGAATGAACGCTACTATCGCAGGTACGCTTATTAGAGAAGAGAAGAATGTTCTACTCAAAAAGCTTGAGAAAGAGATAGAGAAGGCACGCCTAGCGTATGAGGCAACTAATCATGTCAGGCATCTAGAACGACTCAAGTATCTCGAGAAACTATATAGCGATGTGACTAAGGCAATCATACCGTATTCTGGATCAACGATACTTATCGTATGGCTTGAGGAAGGCGAAGACGAGTCAAAAGCTAATGCTCTAAAGACGATGATAGAAGTGGAAACAGGAATAAGGCTCAGCCGCTCATCGGGAGACATAGTTGAATCCCTTGTCTCACAACTGGGACCAGCAAACTCTACTTCAATTCCAATCATACAATTAGAACAGACTAGTAGTGATCTCATAATCCTAGGATATCATCCCGAGTATAGGGTTCTAGAGGGGCTCCTGTGGCCAGACGACTTCGAAACCCATCTCGGAGTAATGGGTCCAACAGGGAAAGGTAAAACAGTGCTCGTATCCGGGATAGTTACACAACTATACTACAGGTTTGAAGAAGACAAGAAGCCCTCTATCTTAGTCATTGACCCTAAAGGTGATCTTGTAAAACTACTATCAAGAACTATGAAGGAGGTCAAATCACTAGAATCACTAGAAGCTATAGACAGGGTATGCAGTGATAGGACAGTAACGGTTCTATCCGGAGAGACCGCCGGTGTCTACGGGAGAGAAGTCCTTGCAAGGGTGTTGGACTGCGTCCTGCAGGGAAACAACAAGCATAAGATACTCGTTGTAATCGATGAAGCCTGGCGATACATGGGCATTGCAGAAAAGTATCTTGAAGAGAGTATACGTGAGGGAAGGAGCAAGGGTCTCTACATAGTATATGCGTCACAGTCCCCTCTCGACTTCCCTCCAAGAATAGTAGAGAACACAGGCACACTCATAGTATTCGGGGGCCACGTAAACACATACATAGAATCGATAAGGGCTCTAGGGATAGATGCTCCTGATCTAAAATACCTGCCTGTCGGAGTTGCATATGTAAAAAGGAAAGACAGAATACCTGTAAAAGTCAAGGTCTTTAACTTCGAGGAATACATTAAAAACCCAGCCATAGGTCTACAATTGCAGGGAGAGAGGGGTAAGAAAATTGGGTAAACGACTAAGACAGCAGAGAGCAGGAAGAGGAACACCAACCTATAGAAGCAAGAAACAC
>WAOU01000080.1 GCA_015521095.1 Desulfurococcales archaeon
CATTATGTTTTCTGGTTGGCACAATCCTAAAATAACCCTACTATAATATTATACAGGACTGGACGCGGGGGTGCCCGAGCCTGGTCAAAGGGGTCGGGCTGAGGACCCGATGGCGTAGGCCTGCGTGGGTTCAAATCCCACCCCCCGCACCAAGAGGCTAATGCCTTATCATCCACTTCATCCTTGAAGCGTTCTAGGAGCTTCTTTAGGCTCAGGTGCAACAGGACTTTCTTACGCTTGGTTACTGGATCATATTGTCTGATTACGACGTAATTGTATGTTTTACCATTGTGCTTAACCTTTTTAACAAATATGTACATTTTGAAGCCTTATAGTTGATACAGCCTAATACGGTGTCAGTCTCCATATTACCAAGCCTCTTCCAGCGTAGGCTTCAAAATTCCCAGCAGACAGCTTCAAGTATTCTATAGAAGTGTCCATAGTCGGATTTATCAAAGCCTTTTAAGTTGATAATGATCAGTTCGAGATTCAAATAAGTGAAGCCAGCACAGGAAGTTTCTAGGTAGAGTAAGGTAGGACAAAATATGTTAGGATAATTGTCTTAATCTCCTTAGAGAGAACATATGGAGAATTCCAAAATATGAAGCAGGAATATCAGGTTTCTATTGGGAGTATGATTCTATCGATCAAACTCAACTAACATAAGGCTCTGATCCTCTTGGAGTCTTCTATGGTGCTAGATAAATGGGGCTTATCACCAGGTACATGTCTATTATTGTGTTTATCATTGTATTCCCTCTAATAGGCTCAGTTTTAACTACATCGATACTGTCAGTTGATGATGCCGTACATCATCAAAGCCTCTATCTAGAAGGGTCAGGCGATGCAAATAATAGTCCGCCCCTTGTAAAAATTATCGCACCTACTTGGAATGAAGAGATCAATGAGATGTTTGAACTGATCGTAAAGATTTATGATCCTGATGGTATAGCAAGCGCATCATTCGGTGTTCCAGGCGTCTTCATGGTGCCTTTACAGCCTTCGGATCCTTTTGCAGTTATTTATCCCGGTGGCATTTACAATACTACACTCTATACAGGAGGTTATTGGATCGACTCGTTCTTTGAGATATACAGTGAAAGAGCAGGAAGACAAGTAAACCAAATAACACTCACTCTAATAGCAGAAGACACCTTAGGAGCCAAAACAACTATTAATTTAACGGTAACTCGCCCAGATCACAAACACCCCTCAGTCATAATTATTTTTCCTAGAAACGGAGAACACTATATTAAAGGAGAGGAATTTCGTTTCCTAGGAGGCATACCCAACTTCTATTGGCCATGTGATTTATCCAATGTACCGGATAGTGTAACGGGAACCCCGACACCTTGCGAACTCCTTAACATGGCAAACCAGACGATAATGAACTGGACCATAATAATAGCCCTTGACAACAATCAACTAGTTAGAGAATCCGGTAGTCAGCCCTACAGCCCCGGGAGAAACTGGCCCTGGAGGCCCAAGGTCCTCCCATTGATAAACACTATGGATTTACAGCCAGGTATGCATAATTTAACATACATAATGAGCATTGAGATGCCTGTTCCCGGAAGCACCGATGTAATACATGACACTCTTAGAAGAACTTCAATTTTCTATGTAGATGATCCGGGAGAGCCTGCCGCATACATGGTGATGGATAGATTCAATTATAGCCTTGAATTAAGAGATCCTAATATTACAATCGAAGCCCACCATATTACTGATAAAACTAAGCTATGGGTGTATAATGATGTACAGGTCCCGGGTAGTTCACCTCCCGGCTATGTCCTAATGGGCCCAATACTCCTTGTCGTAAATAATACTGAGGGGACAGGCGGCTTCGGAATACACTTCCACATAGATCCCGAGAGGCTTCGAGAACTCGGATTGAACTTGAAAGACTTGATGCCCCTTGTATGGGACAGGGATCTGGACGTATGGTATCCGAAAGGATTCTACCGAATAGACCCTGAAAGCTACACAATAACACTATGGACCACCTATCCCTCCATCACAGAACACCCAGATCTAGGCGGAGGCCTTTACGTAGCACTAGTATCTAAGACAATGCCTACAACATCTCCCACAGTAACAATACTGTCTCCACAGCCAGGAGCTACAATAAAGAACGAAAACATAACCGTGAGATGGAAAGTACAAAAAGGATCAGCCGATATCGACAAAATAACCTTAATAATAGACGGAACCCAAACCGTGAATCTCCCACCTACTGCTACAAGCTACAGCCTAAACCTACAGCCAGGAACACACGAGATAATAGTCAAGGTAGTAGACGTTGCCAGCCGATACAGTACTGACTCAATAACCGTTACAGTGACCAACACAAGCCAGGGACAACAACGAGAGACTCCCAGTAATGGTAACGGTGCTCTAAAAACTCTAGTAGCCATAGGCGTACTAGCTATGGCGGCTATCTCGTTGTTTGCCGTATTTAAGCTAGGGTTATTTGGAGCAAGATAACATTCTCAAATATTATCACCGATCTATTACTAAAAGGTAATAGTGCTATTTATGCAGGCTTTATATTAAGTTTTCATTAATTGTGTGCTATGCTTCAAGTAGATTGTTAAAAATTACATATAGATCACACAATCTATATCTAACACTCGATAAATAACCTTTCCTTCAACCATGCACGATGGGAAGAGGCAGTGATACAATTCAAAAAGAACTATGGGGTCTGACAAATGGACACATCTCTAAAAAAAGCCTTTCTAGCCCTGTCACTAATAATACTGATTACAATAATTATTCTCCTACCATGGTCGTTTAAATATAATACTCCTAACGAGAGTAACCCTGAGTCGTCTCCTCTCCCTACTCTTCGAACTTCTACAAGTACATCACTAGTAACAAGTTCTATTCCTTATACTACGAAGACTAGCAACATAACTATATGCATATATTACTATGTCTGGTACGGTTCCCCTGACCACCCATGGACCGATGTAATAGATAAACCGTTACTCGGATATTATAACTCTAGCGACCCTCAAATAATAACCCAGCAACTAGAATGGATAAAAGAGGCAGAAATAGATTGTTTAATAATCTCGTGGTGGGGACCGGGACATTACACTGACATGGTCGCTCAACGAGTCTTCCAGCTACTCCCACAGTATGATCTTAAGGCCGTAATTATGATAGAGCCATGGCTTGGAGTCGAGGATCCAGCTTCGAACATAACAGTCTACAATGCTACATGGTGGAACAACACACTACAATACATTCAGACGCACTATCTCGACGTATACAACCAGAGCTATCTCTATCTAGACGGGCATCCACTAATACTTGCCTTCAATCCAATAGGTATGAAGTATAGGCCTAACACAACCACATACACGATAAGAATCGTAGGAAACGATATCGACAACGCTCAATACCAGGACTGGGACTACTGGCCAGACTATGACAGAAACCTAACTGGAGAGCTACGAATACGAATAGACGGCTATGTTGCCATAACACCTAGATACGACGACGAACACTTCAGGCCGGGCAATGTACCAAGCTACGACCCAAACCTCACTATGAACTGGTACCAGAAACAATGGCAATGGATACTAAACAACACACAAAACATAAGCCTAATAACAATAGCGACATGGAACGAGTACCATGAAAGAACAATGATAGAACCACACTACGACGCAACAGCACCAGTAGGCGACCCATACTACCTATTCAATATAACAAGAGAGTTCATCCACAAACTAAGACAAGACTAACACAGGAACCCATATAGTATATTCGCAAATGATAATGGATCCTGAAATAATAGCTCAACCAGCTTATTCAGGTCGAAACCTCTAGGACCACCAAACCTCGAAAATACAGGTTCTAGGATAACTCGACGTACAATAAGCCTAGCAGTTTGACAATCGTATAGATTCTTTAATACCTGGGCTAGTTTTTCAGGATATTCAAGTAGTGCTATTATTATCATAGTCTTGGAGCCCGGATTAACCATTGATTGTAGGATTTGGTACACTCCAGGCATATTCTGCTTCATATGAGCCTGTATGATTAATTCTATTCACTGGTAGTTACATTTATTCAATCCTATGTCTCACCCTTGTATTAGTGCTTTTTCGAATATTGGTTCTAGTCCAAGTGCTATGCATTTCCATATATCCAGGTCTTTGAGTAGGACTTTGGTTTTACCCCTGCCCCATATTATTCCCATTCTACAATGTTTATGTGGGTCATCGGGACAAGTCTGATCCTGCCAGCCGATTATTACGTCTGCTATACTAGAGCCTACCTCCTTGTAGAGCTGGTTATAGTCGGCGTTGGCTCTAATAACCAGTTTGCCTCTAGCCTTGAGTAAGTGAACCTGGTTATAGATTAACGGGATATAGTCCTCGGGTTTCTGGACAGCTTCGAGTAGATCTGAGCCATGGAACATTACAATATCTGCCTTTGCTTCTTCAACGATTTCTATTTCTTTTATGAATAGTTCCTGTAAACTATACGCGAAGGGGTTTATGCCGACGAGGGCAGTCTTTTTCTTGATGAACTTGTTGAATTCGTCGAATAACGCTACTCTATCTATCTTCACACCCTTAATTTTCTCGTATATTGAGGACGCATACTCGGTGCCCCTCCATAATAATACAGCTAGGCTCTCAGACCCATACCTATAGCTTACTACTTGAATCCTCTTGTTGTTATACACGGCAACCGAGAACGCCAGCATTAGTCCTTCAAGAGGTCTCTCATCAGCTGGGAAATACGAATACACGTGATCTCCCAGCTTAAGGAATCCCATTGCTCTTTCGAGATCCTTACAGGGAAGCTTTAACTGCTCTCCTTTCTCGCCTATGCGTTCAAGGATCGGGGACACGAATACTTGTATTCCTTTTTCTTCAACGATCGTGAATGGCATTTCTGCCTCAATGATTGGAGCTCCTCTGGCCTTCCTAATCTCCATAGTTCTAACGAGTCGTCCCTTGTCTATCTTGTGTTTGAGTATTATGATGGTATCTGCGACGAA
>WAOU01000081.1 GCA_015521095.1 Desulfurococcales archaeon
CGTCTATGGGCCCGAGACTTATGAATATACCTGGTTGCCGGGCTTCTCTCACGATGCCCTTTACTACTTCTAGCAGAATAGGCTTGAACGATAACACCTTGTATCTAACTCTATAGAATATGCGTGGGTCTCCTGGAACAGGAAGTATAACACCGTCGCTTACTATGGATGCCTCTGTCACGGCAAGTATGACTCCTAGCTCGGGATCGATTAGGCCTTCTAACCTATTTCTTAGTTCCTCTAATACGATGTTTGTAATATTTTCTTCGTATGCTCCTGGCAATATTCCTATCCATTCTTCTATCTCTACTAGTTTGTACAACCGCTCCACCCTTTCAAACCAGGGAGTTCTAGGTGAAATTAAGCGTATCGTTTTACTCCTTATTTTTGTTTTGTCTTGAGTTTTTCAACGAGTCTCATGTAGTCTTTATCTTCGGTTATTGAATAGTACTCGCGTTCTATTTTCCTTAGTAGTCCCTTCGGGTTTCTAGCTATAAACTCGCTGATGTATTCAGCCATGTCAGGTTTATATGGTGGCGTCGGTAAGTTTACACGGCCTATACTAGCCAGTGAGAATAATATTGAGTTAATTATTGTTGTTTTTGAATATTTTTCCAGCTCGTCTGGATCAGTTATTCCGCTGTAGTAGAAGTGTCTTACGATTGTTATAGCGAGGGCCCGAGCAATTTTTTCTTTGAAACTATTATAGATTCTTGTTGCCTTGGATTTTAGATTTCTTACAGTCTCGTCGTAATCTACGTCTCTTATCTTTATACGTAGAGCTGGATATAGGAAACTCTTCGAGATAAGAGGTTCTACGCCACCATAAAGGAGACTTATGCTACTAGCATAGGAGCTATAAAGTATGGATATTTTGAATTGATCCTCGTCGTTTATTTCTCTGTCATAGGAGTCTTCTATAATAGCATAGAGTTCATCATAATCTAGGGGATCCATTGCGACAGGCCCTTTATCATCGATTATAAGCATTGGGACAGCCCATGGGAATGCTTCTACTTTGTCCAGGTATCTTGGATCATCTAGAAACACGTAATCTACTCTATCTAGATAGCTATTAGAATACAGGTCAAGCAAGAGCGATTTACTAGTGGGGCATAGAGGATGTATAATTAACCTCGGCTTTGGATCTTGTTGCATCTGCATTACCCTTCTCCGATAAAGTAGTCTTTAGATCGAATTATGTATTATCTACTTACATACATACTATATTGGAACCCAGTCAGTCTCAAGGATTCCTTCTGACTCTCTATAGTATAGTGTAGGGATTCCCAATGCTCTGGCTCTGCGACGCATACTCTTGTCGCAGGTTGCTATTAGCGTATTGAAACCGAGTTTTTTGAGGTGTTGTGCGGCCAGTATGATAGCATCGTCAGCCTTGATCTCGGGGCTTAGCTGGAGATCTAGAAGCGTTATTTTTAGCTGGCTGAGAAGTTCTAAGGCTCTTGACGCAAGTCGGGCCAGTTTAGGCTTGTTTGATTTGGATAGTGTCTCGAGCTCCTTTTTCACAGGAGCTATAGTTAGAAGGCAATATGCGTAGTCTAGTGTTTCTAAGATTTGTGAAGGCGCGATAAGGCCTTGGGCCATGTATATTAGGAAATTTGTGTCGAGGAGTACGAGTAGTTTATTGGATGGCAGGTTTCTAGGTTCTTCTATAGTCTGACATGTCCCCATCCTACTAGTCTCCATCTACCATGTACCCTCCTGCTGATCGCGATGCGGGCTCCGTCCCATGCTACTATAGGTCTTCTCAGTTTGGCCTCGAAATAGTCGCTTCCTACGTTGGTAGTTATTCCTAGCGTTATAGAGGTTCCTACTGTTAGCATAAGCATTTCTCCTTTCTTGATTGGTTCTACTTTTACGGCTTCTTTAAGTCCAACGACTCTCTCGAGTAGTTTAAATTCTACTCTTACCTGGTCGAGTGTAGGAGGAAGTTTTCCGGGTAGACCTACGGCGTTGCCTACTAGGTTATCTGATTTTGTTAGTGCTGGATCTAGCTTGGTTCCTATCGCGACTAGTCCTCCTGGTTTTGCTTCTTCTACTTCTATGTTACCGAATCGCAGACTGCTTATTTCAGTGTAAATTGGTTCGTATTCTATTCTTCCTCCTGGTTTCCTTGTCATTAATCCGGGTCTAATCTCAATTTCTTGTCCGACGCTGAAGACTCCGTGTATTATGCCTCCTCCAATAACTCCTCCGACTAGTCTTTCTGGAGGCGTGCCGGGCCTGTTTACATCGAAGCTACGTGCAATAAACATGAGGGGTGGACTCTCGAGGTCTCTTTCCGGTGTAGGTACCAGTTCTTCTATTGCAGCAAGTACGGCGTCTATGTTGGCGCGTTTGAGAGCGCTGACAGGTATAATTGGCGCGTTTTCTGCTATTGTTCCTTTCACGAATTCTTTGATTTCATTATAGCTCTCACGTGCTCTTTCAGGTGAGACAACGTCAACTTTGTTTTGTACTATTATTATTTTGTCCACGCCTATTATCTCGAGAGCGACAAGGTGTTCTCTGGTCTGTGGCTGTGGACAAGGCTCGTTCGCCGCTATTACGAGTATAGCTCCATCCATTAGTGCTGCTCCTGAAAGCATTGTGGCCATGAGAATTTCGTGTCCGGGGGCATCTACGTAGGAGATTCTTCTTCTGAGTATAGGAGAGGCGTCGGGGTTACACTCGCATACTGGTTCAGGCGAGAATCGTTCTGGAAATCCGCATCCTTCACATTCCCATACTTCTCCATCGGCATATCCTAGCTTTATAGTCATTCCACGGCGTATCTCTTCGCTGTGCCTCATAGTCCATACTCCTGTGAGTGCTTGAACAAGCGTTGTTTTTCCATGGTCTACGTGGCCTACAACGCCGATGTTAACTTCTGGCTGTCTTTTTTCTCCTGTCGTCAATTACTACACCCCATCCTGAGAAATGGTAGTGTTAGGAGTTTAAATCATAGGGTTTTCTGGAGATAAAGCTATGGGTTTCAAGGGTCTGTAATTGTCAAAATCATGGTTTCAGGGTTTGATGGAAAAACTAGGATTCTTTCTCGTAGTATATCACTACGTTTAACTGTGCAAGAGCGGTCTTTCTTCTTTCTCCTCGTGGATCTGGTATGACTCTTCCTCTCACTGTTTTTCTCTTTCTCTCTCCTTTTCTCCTCGGCCTGTATCCTGGGGGACCGGATAGCAGTACTTTCTTCTTTCCGCTTCCCGGTACTCCTGGGTGCATTGGGAATCCTGAAGCGTCAGAGCCCCCTCTTATCTTGAAGCGTAGGCCTTCCATTCCGATCAAGCTACCGTCGAAGGTTTCTCCTATTTGTAGCCCTGCAAGTTTTATTGCGACATCTTCGGGTACAGCGATCTGCCAGGCTTTTGCGCGGAAGGCTTCAGCCTCTGCTTCTAGGTCGCCTGCTACTTCTCCGAGGAGCTCCATGCTTACTTGTACTGTATTCTCTGGGACATCGTTGTTTATCTCTACCTTGAAGCTTACATTAGTGCGTTTTCCTTCTTCTCCCCTGAACCGTAGTGTAAGGACTCCTACATCTTTGAGGCCTAGCTCGTTGGCTAATTTTTCATTTACTCTTGCTATGGGTAGCTCTGTTCTTTCTTTATCTTTGTTTTTAACCATTGTGTCTTTTAGCTCTATGTCTTCTACTCCTACTACCTTTACCTTTACTACTTTGTCTCCCGCCTTTGGATCCGAGATGACTATTCTAAGTGGGGGTCTCTCCTCATATGACATTTCTTTCCACCTCTTATCCCGGTCGGGGCTTCCCTATCCCCCGACCAGATCGTGTACAGTCAAGGTGATTCAAGTCCTCCAAACGCCTAATTAATGTTTATCCTACACTGTAGCAAGTTGGGTGGGTGGAATATGAGTAACACGACAGATGCTGTACAGAAAGAAAAGAGACTTAGACAACCAATAGTAGTTGTACTTGGCCACGTGGATCACGGGAAGACGACTCTTTTAGACAAGATAAGGAAGACTGCGGTAACAGCGAAGGAGGCTGGTGGAATTACACAGCATATAGGTGCTAGTCTTGTTCCTGCCGATGTGATCGAGAAGATAGCGGAGCCTCTTAAGCAGATAATTCCGATTAAATTGATAATCCCCGGCCTCTTGTTCATTGATACTCCTGGCCACGAGCTATTCTCTAATTTAAGAAGGCGTGGTGGGAGCGTAGCAGATTTCGCGATTCTTGTTGTAGATATCATGGAGGGGTTCCAGCCCCAGACATATGAGGCGCTTGAATTGTTGAAGGAGAGAAGGGTACCCTTCCTCGTAGCAGCTAATAAGATTGATCGTATACCGGGCTGGAAAAGCCATCCTGATACTCCATTCATAATATCGTATAGGAAGCAGGATCCCCAGGCCCAGGCCCTACTAGAACAGAAAGTGTATGAGCTTGTAGGCAAGCTATATGAGCAGGGTATTCCTGCTGAGCTATTCACTAGGATTAAAGACTTCACTAAAGCGGCGGCAATAGTACCTGTCTCTGCTAAAACAGGCGAGGGTATAGCTGATCTATTAACTGTGCTGGCCGGATTAACTCAGCAGTATCTGCGAAACCGTCTAAGATACGCTGAAGGCCCTGCCAAGGGCGTGATATTGGAACTCAAAGAGTATCCTGGCCTTGGTACAGTTGCGGATGCGGTTATTTATGATGGTGTAATTCGCACAGGCGATACTATTGTCGTAGGGGGTAAAAACGGGCCTATAGTAACGACTGTGAAAGCGTTATTGATGCCTAAACC
>WAOU01000082.1 GCA_015521095.1 Desulfurococcales archaeon
CTCGGAGAATCCCTCTATGAGAGGCTAAAACGGGTCCAGGCAGAAAACGGTTTCCTCACAATGAGCGAAACCCTACGCTACGTTATCAAGAAAGGCCTCGATGCCATAAACGACAAGCCTGTTGCAATGGTGAGGTGATCTAGGATGGCTGTGCAGGGGCAGGAGAGTGTTAGGCGTCTAGGCAATGAAGAGCTAGTGGAGCTCTTTAGGCGTCTCCACGAGCATCTTAGCGGTAACGTGTATTGCAACATGGCTGGATGTATAAGGCTAAGGTATGAGTGTGTGGAAGAGGACCCAGACCCCTATCTGCCATGTGTAAAAGAGGAGCCAGTAGTAGAGAGGTATGGCTTCGTCGAGAACGTTGTCAAGGAGCTAAGCGACTACCTGCACAGTCTAGAAGAACTATGGAATACTGCTATGGATACAACAGAACTCTTCAAACAGGGGAAAGCAAGCCTAGAACAGGCGAAGAGTGCCTGGACCAGGTACTGGAACCTAGTAGCATGGCTAGAACGCAAACTCAAGGCGAGCAAGAAACTCCTCAAACTAGCGCTAGGAACACCACCTGAAGAAATCGAGCAAGAAACAGAACAAGACGATCCCTGCAGCAAGCTCCGTGAAACCCTAGAAGAGTTCCTTGAGAGGTGAGAGGATCATGATGACGGCTAAGCACGTTTTAAACAGCCAGAGCCTTCTCCAAACCATTCTCCTCTTAGACGACTACCTCGAGTATAAACGAGAACAAGGCTGGAGCGACAACTGCTTCACCTATAGAGGGCTCCAATACCACTTGTTCTACCGCTACCAGAACAAGAAAAATGTCCAGTGGCACACTGTGGAACGCACACTACGCAAACTAGCAGAAGAAAAACTCCTAAGAAGAATAGAGTTCAAAAAGAAGAAACGCGTCCTGTTCTGCCTAACACCAGAGCTCAAGGGCCTAATAAGAGAGGTCCAGCAGCTCAGGCAAGAAATAATCCTCGAGGGGGCTAGGAGATGAAGGCTGACTGTATGAAGTGCAGGTACTTTATTGATAGACAGGATATGACGCCAGAGCAGCACAAGACTGCAGAGGAAGTAGCTAGGATAAGGCGCTATCCCACGTACTGGGGCTGGTGCAGGGCACGGGACAAGCCAGTACTATACCTGACAGGATACTGCCCACACTACGACCCAAAACTCCCACGATACCTAATCAAGCTAAGCAACAAGCAAATAACAGACTACCTCAAGGTGAAAGAATGATGTGTGAAGAGATAGAATGGGAGATAGACCCCGAGTGCGAGGAAGAATGTTATGATATATGTGCTAGTGATGATGGAGCAGAAGAAGAGGAGTGCCTCGAAGCATGCCTAGAGATGTGCTAGAAACTGCCTGAGCCACACAGCATATTTCTTGTATTCTTGTTTTGCGGTTTCTCTTAGGTAGACGTATCTTTGTCTTAGGACTGTGTTTGGTGTTCTGCCTTGGATGAAGTCTACTATTATCTCCTGGATTCCTAGCGAGATCATCTTTGTGGAGACGTATTTTCTCACGTATTTTGGCGGTATTAGTCCTAGTCTGTAGGCTTTGTGGCTGACCCAGTCGGCTGAGACCTTTAGTCTTGGCGGTTTCTCTATGCTGAATGCCAGGAATGCTTTCTTACTGCCCCTGTAGAGTTGTAGGGTTTGTAGCCATAGGCTGTCTTCGAGGACCCATTCATTCTTTTCTAGGGCTTTCTCTACTTCTGTCGCCCTGAGCCCTGTGTAGAGTAGGAGCTTGTAGAACCAGCATAGGTCTATGCTCTCCCTGCAGGCTCTAGTTAGAGTGTCTAGCATTTCTTTATCTGATGGGACCCAGAGGTCTGCCTCGCTCTTCCTCGACTTTACCCGTTTGAATTCCTCACACGCCTTCCTATTCCCCTTTTCCTCGCATAGATAGCGCATTAGCTTCTTATACGCTGTAATATGCCACCTGCTATGTTCTATTGGTTTCTCCTCTCTATCGATCTCCTCTAGTCTCCTGATGTAGCCCTCGCATACCTTTTCACTAGCCTTCTTCATGCAGTGAGCCCTGAACTCTGAGATTAGTTTTTGAGAAAGGGTTATGCCCAGTGTTTTCTTCAAAAATCCAGGCTTCCACTGATGACTTAGAACATCTCTATTATCTAGCTGTCCACTCGCTAGAGTGGGCTTAAGACCCGTTGGCGTAGGCCTGCGTGGGTTCGAATCCCACCCCCCGCACCATATTATACACGTGGAATATTATTGGGATAGTTTGCCGTAATGGATAGTATTTTTCTTTTAGATTGTAATAATGATAAGTCATAGAGGGGATGATAGGGCTCTGCCTCCGAATCCCCCTAAGGGGAAATGTGGATGAACGGGTCTAGTGACCCTCTTTCATCCTAGCCTGTAAACCGAACTTTGTCCCACACCACTATTAGAGTTCGATTAGGTGCCTCGTGAATTTTGTTAGGAGTCTTGCCCCGCTCGGAGTCACAACCGCTAAGTCTTCTATCCTTATACCGTGGATCTTGTCAAGGTAGATTCCAGGTTCTATCGTAACTATCATGTTATTTTCTAGTATGGTTTCGGATCCGGGTCTTAGGTATGGTTCTTCGTGGACGTCTACGCCTACGCCGTGTCCTAGGCCGTGGATGAAGTATTTCTCTAATCCATGCTTTCTAAGAACTTGTCTTGCCTGTGTATCTGGTTCTCTTGCCTCGGCCCCTGCATAAATCGAGTCTATCGCAGCTTCTTGTGCTTCGAGGAGTGCTTCGTAGTGTTTCTTGAATGTAGATGAGGGTTTACCCCACCAGAAGGTTCTCGTAGAGTCGCTTCGATAACCATGGTATACTGCTCCCCAGTCAACTAGTATTGGTCCAGGCGATGTAAGTCTCACTTGTCCTGGCGTATAATGGGGATAGGCTGTATTCGCATAGAAGGCTATAATGGAAGGAAATGCTTCTCCCCAGGATCCTAGGGACAGTAGCTCCTTGTATAAGGTGCCTGCTATGTCTGCTTCGCTTACACCTTCTCTTATGTAGAGGAGGGTTCGTCTGAGCGCTTCTTCGGCGATTTCGACAGCTTTCGTTATGAGGTCTATTTCTTCGGAACTCTTTATTGACCGTATCTTCGAGAGGTGTTTGCTGAAATCTGATAACTCGGGAATTTTTTGTTTGAGGGATGATGCCAGCGAGTGGCTGATCATCCCTAGGTCAGCCGCTGGTTTCTTGGCTTCACATCTTTTTACGATTTCGGCGGCAGCCTCGGTGAGAGGAGCTTTAATAAGATGACTTTTCGGTACTGCGGCTTCTAGGGCTTCGTTTGCTCCTCTATACGCGACTTTAACTGTGTAGGGTTTAGGTGCCTGACTTGACATCCTAGAATAGTCCAGTATGCTTGTTACGAGGGTCCAAGTACAATTATTAGATAATATGGTTATACCGCTTGGACTCCTAATCCCTGTAGCATAGAGTATGTTTGAAGGATTTGTGAGTATGACTAAGTCGTGGCCTTCTGCCTCAGCTTTTGCTAGGATTCTTTCCGCGTTTTTTACAAATAGTTCTTCGTAGTTCTGCACAATACTACACCGAGTGGATACTACAATGGTCCCCAGATAAAAAGTTAGGATACTATCCTCTAACAGAGAACCTAGTAGAATACGAGGAGACCTGATTAGTGTCCAATGATAAAACTATCATGGGAGTTGTTAGTTGTATTCCTAGACGATTCTTACTCTGTTGACTTTCTTTCTCTGCCACTTGTATCTCCTTATTCTACGGCTTCTACCGAAGCCGCAGGCTGCACAGTAGCCTTTAGCGACGTTGAAGGCTCTTCTTCCGCATCTCCTGCACACGATGTGTGTCTTGCTTCTTCCATGTTTTCCGAAGCTTGCTGTTCCCTTGCCCATTCGTCACACCTCCTCTAGAAGATTGGACTGACTACTATAACGTTGTCTCCTCTCACTAGTACGGTTCCTAGGTTTCGTGTTTTGTTTGGTTCTGATGATACTTCGCGGGCGTTCTTCAACAATATGTTCAAGTGTCCGTCGTAGGCTTCGAGTGTTCCTGCCAGCATTCTGCCTCCTTTGAGTTTGATTAGTACTTCTTGGTCTAGGAATTCTTGTAGTACTCTGAATGTTCCTCCTTGTCCGGGCATTTTTGTATTCACCTCAGCTCGGTTTCTTGTATTTGTCCACCAGCCAATAGTCGGTGTGATGGTTTGTTTTTAAATTCTTAGCCCTGCAAAACTGGATAATATCTGGTGCATGTAATGGTAAAAGGTGTCGACGAGATAAGGGTTAGCCGTAGACATGTGCTCTCGAAGAAAGAGCTGAAGAAACTTAGGAAAATGATAGAGGAACAGTATCCTGAGTTTCCAATAAAGTCCATGGCTCCTGGGAAGGTAGAGTATGCGGAGGTCGGAGGAGTAGAATTCTATATTGTCGAGGGATTACCTGCCTTCTTTGTGCAAGGAGAAAGACTAGTCCCGGTTCTGCAATATCTACTCAAGAAAGGATACGGGTGGTTGCCTAGAGTCATTGTGGATAGAGGGGCAACTAGCGCTGTGGGGCGTGGAGCAGATTTAATGATCCCGGGGATACGGGGTCTAGACGACTTCGATGAGGGTTCAATAGTAGTAATAGTGGACGAGGAAGCAGGTGTTCCTGTGGGAATAGGAGAAGCACTAGTCGACTCTACCTTTATACGTGAAAAACTGGAGAGCGGTAATAAGAAGGGTAAAGCAATCAAGAACATTCATAGGCCAGGAGACAGAATATGGAAATATGCCTCGAAACTGTGAATATTCTAGTATTGTATCATAGTATGCATCCGTGTGTTTCTAGGATATACGCGTATTGACTCTAAGTTCTCCGGAATGATTATCTCTGGTGCTCCCTTGAATCCTAGCTTCGACCATTTCTGCTTGATATTGTGGGCTAGGCTCACTAATGCTGCTGATTCTCCATGGTTTAGTATTATGTTTCTCGGCTTGGGCTTCAGATGTTTTAGATAGAGCAGTAACTCACTCTTCGTGGCGTGGCCCGTGAAACCTTCTATTCTGACTACTTTCATCCTAGTCTTTATAGTTCTCAGCATTCCGTTTTCTTCAAATGTAATTTCTCGTTCTCCTTCCATTAGGCGTCTACCGAGGGTTCCTGGAGCCTGGTAGCTTACGAATGCTAGTGCGTTACGTGGGTCTTCTGCGAAGGCCTTGAAGTATTCTATGATAGGGCCTCCCTGCATCATCCCGCTGGTTGCCAGTATTATTGCAGGCTCAGTAGAGTTCAACGCCTCCTGTCGACGCGCCTGGTCATTCACGTATATGATGTTTTCGGAGAGGAATGGGTTCTCTCCCTCCTCTATAGCATTTCTAATTGTCCTCGATAAGTGATCGATATAAGCCGTGTATATTGCCGTGACCTCGTAGATCATTCCATCAACGTATACTGGGATATCAGGAATTCTTCCTTCCTTACGTGCACGATTTAATACAGCTAGGATTTCTTGTCCTCGTCCAACAGCCATTACCGGGATAACTATCTTTCCTCTCTTCTGGTATATCTCATTAATTAAATTAATAAGATCCTCTTCTGCCTCTCCCCTCGACTGGGTTTCTGTTGCTCCATATGTTGACTCGATTATAAGTGTCTCTACTCTGTGGAACTGGTATGCTGCTGGCGGAAGCAGGCGTGTCCCAGTGTCTCCCTTGATCTTGTAGTATTTTATATCGCCTGTGTAGAGTATATTGTAGAGTCCTTGGCCTATGTGAAGGTGTGCCACTGCGCTACCAAGAATATGTCCTGCGTTAGAAAAGGTAAGTTTTGTGTCCGGAGCTACGTCTGTCACAGTATTATAGGGAACGGTTATGGTATATGTAAGCATGGTCTCTAGGTCTTTCAGTGTGTATGGAGGATCTCTTCCCTCGCGCCTCGCGAGCTCTATGTAGTCTTTGAGGACGAGTATGGCTATGTCTCTTGTAGGCTCAGTCATGTATACAGGGCCACGATACCCGTATTTGAAGAGGAACGGGAGCATGCCGATATGGTCTAGGTGAGCGTGGGTTATTACGACCGCGTCAAGATCCTCTATCTTGAATTCGGGAGCGCTAAAGTATGGGAATGCGTCTGGTCCGAATCCTGTTGGCGACGCACCCGCATCGAGGAGGATCTTTGATTCCCCAGTATCTACTAGTATAGCGCTTCTTCCGACCTCGCCGAAGCTTCCTAGACCTATTATTCTAATGTATCTAGTGCCGATTCTTACCTCTCTGAATATTCTCTCTCCTATACTCATTAGTGCTTTCCTACGCTCAGAGGACTTGCTTAGATAGTGTCTTAGAACTGACGCTAGCGTGGTACTCATTAATGGAGGCTTCTTTATTATATGGGCTCTCCATCCTGTTGCGGCTAGAACCATGTTGGAGAACTTTCTCTGGTTATCTGTTATTTTTTCTGGGTGATGGGCTAGTATCTTTACTTCTCCTAGTACCTCGTCGAACTCGATGTCTGAGGGAGAGACTCCAGCCTCCTTCGGTATTATTTCCATTAGATACTTGATTGTGGCTTCCTTTGGCTTTCTAGCCTTGCTGTCTGTTCTGACAACTATTCTTTTCCTAAGGTTTTTCGCTATCTCTGAGATAACGTTCTCGTTCTGAAGAATGTATTCTGGCTTCTTGACGTATACTGCGATCTCAGGACCTTCGAATTCTATCCCTGTTATCTCTGCTTGCCGTAGAGCATTCCAGATCTCCATTATTATTCTTCTTCGGAGCTTTTTCCCGGATTCTATTCTGTTTTCAGCCGATTTCGCCATGTCTTACTACACCTTTGTTGTCGCGCAGACCTGTCCATTACGCTATAATGCTCCTCCCTAACACATGATAGGGAGGAACAATTCATGAACGGCTTATTTAAAGGGCTGGTTAAATTCTATGGCCGAGATAACCCTGTGGATAAACGTAAAGAAGTAGGGTTATTAAAATTATTGTTTGAACGGAACAAAGCGTTCTTCGAAGTGATTCTCTGGACCGATTATCACAACGTCTATACCGTCTCCCGTCGCCGAATCCCTTAGAATGGCTGAGCGTATAGCTTTAGCTGCTATTGTTACTGCTTCGTCGAGTGTAAGGTCCTCACGGTAGTGTGATTCGAGGACTCCATATGCGACGGGCGATCCTGATCCTGTAGCTGTGTATGTTTCTTCTGTTATGCTTCCGTATAGATCCAGTGTGTAGAGTCTAGGCCGCGTATCGTATCCTCCTACGATTAACTGTACAATATATGGGAAGTATTTCGAGGAGAACAATATATTTGCTAGTAGTGTCGCGATACCTTTCACCGAGAGTTTCCTGCCATTGCTTAATAGATAGAATCTGCTTTCCTCACGTATAATGTCTGCGAGAGCCTGTGCGTCTGCTACAAGACCCGATATAGTCATCGCACTATAATCGGTTAGTTTTACAATTTTCTTTACTCTTCTGCTAGCGATAAGCGTTCCGGCCGTAGCTCTCTTATCTGCTGCCAAGACTACATAGTCTCCTACTATTAATCCTACAGTAGTTGTCCCATGTATAGCCTTAGCGGCAAGGTTATCTCTATCTGCTGGTACCGGTATCAACTTATACTCACCTGCCTTGCTGGATAGATTAATAGTCACCAGGGATAAACGTGTCTACTAAACAGTTATAGGTTTATCTAGATCACTCCCGGTATACTGATATAACCCGGGGTACCCTCCAATAACATAACCTGATATGAGGATGTATAGAATGAAAAACACTGGGATCCACATAATAGATCTGCCACGTAGAGTTGTTGTTGGATCAAACATAATTGGAAAAATTGGAGATTATGCGAGAAGCTTGTTTCCAGACGCAGAGAGGATAGCTGTTATAACTGGTAAGATTGTTGGCAGCAGGATATATCCCCTTGTAGAGGAGAGTATGCGGGAAAAAGGATTCGAAATAGACAAGGTAACTGCACAGGATGCTTCAACGATCACGGCAGAGAAACTCATCGAAGAACTCAGAGAAATCGCGCCCGATATAGTGGTGGGGCTCGGTGGCGGGAGAAGCATAGATCTAGCGAAATACTCCGCTCATATATTGAACCTTAGATGGATAAGCATTCCAACAGTAGCGAGTCACGACGGTATAGCGTCACCTTTTGTGAGTTTAAAGGGATTCGAAAAGCCCATCTCGAAGAAGGCGAGGATGCCCGAACTCATATACATTGACGTAGAGATAGTCAGGAAAGCCCCTAAAAGGAACAATATCGCTGGCTTCGGAGACTTAATCGGAAAGTTCACATCAGTAAGAGACTGGAAGCTTGCACATAAGCTAAAAGGAGAATACTATGGAGAATACGCCGCAAGCCTTGCTCTCCTCAGCGCAAAACACGTAAGCATGTTCTACAGGGAGATCAGTCTAGGCACCTCTGAAGGATACAGGGTACTCTTAGAAGCTCTTGTAAGTAGCGGAGTAGCAATGGGAATAGCAGGAAGCACCAGGCCAGCAAGCGGCTCCGAGCATCTATTTGCTCACGCCTTATCAATGATATCGAAAAACCCACCCTTGCACGGCGAGGCAGTAGCTGTAGGCACGATCATGATGGCATATTTACACGGGATCAAGTGGAGGAAGATAAGACATGTGCTCAGAACAGTAGGAGCTCCTGTCACAGCAGAAGAGCTAGGCGTAGCAGACACCGATATAATAGAAGCCCTAGTCATGGCGGCGAAGATAAGACCCGAGAGATACACTATTCTCGGAGAAACGGGTCTTACATATGAAGCCGCTGAAAAACTAGCGAGAAAAACAGGGGTTATTACTTAGAGCAGGGTACTAAGGCTCTAGCTAAAGTACTGTGTTACTCTTTGCTCTTCTCCTCTTCCTCACTCTCAGTACTTGATTCCTCACTTGCTTCTTCTTCAGCTTCGCTCTTTGCTTCCTCGGTTTCCTCGGATTTCTCTTCTTCTCGTGCTCTTCTAAACTTAAAGTTTATAGCTACAGTAACTTCATCAAGCTCAGTCGTTTCATAAATGTCGTTTAGGAACATTTGAAGTAACGAGTCCAAGTCCTTTAATACGACTATTTCTGGGGGCAGGGTGACTCTTGCCTTTTTGTCTTCAACTTCTACATTTACTTTTTCTTCGTCTACGCCAAACCAGCGTGTTGCTAGATACTTTATTTTTTCTTCGTCCGTTTCTAGTTTCCTAGTTATCTCTAGTTCTATTTTGAGGGTCTTTCCAGCAAGAGGATGGTTAAAGTCTATATATGCGAATCTCTCTGTTACTCTTATGATTTTGCCTCTTCTACCCTGAACCTCTAGCTCTTCGCCGACGACTGGTCGTATGCCTTGCCGGCGAAGGGTCTTTACGGGGACTTTAATGATTAACTGTTCGTTACGTGGTCCATAGGCTTTTTCTGGTGGTGCTATGATTTCTTTCTTTGTTCCTACATCAAGCTCTCTTATTACTTCTTCAACTGCGTCGAGAAGCTTGCTCTTGCCAATGACTATGACGGCTTCTCTATATTGTTTGTTTGGGTCGTAGATTCCTTCTTTTTCGGCTAGTTCTTTCTTTGTAGTATCTACGATTACCTCCTTGTCTCCTTCAACCGCCTTTATTGTGAAATGAACTAATACTACGTCTCCGTCTTTCAATGGCATTTCTGCTCATCCTCCTTTTCTGAGATACCATCCCAGGTCTTTAACCGGTCTAAGAACGAGGCGCCTCCCGTATTTAGTATTATCCTCTAGAACCAGTATTCCCCATCCAAGAGCTTCTCTAAGAGTATTTTCTACTAGTACAGGTCCAAGCGAATTATATTCTATTATATTTTCACCGAACACGGGCCTTCCATAGAGGAAGTATTTTTCTCCTTCAGAATTCAGAGTAACGCATTTGATCTTTTCTGGACAGAAGCGGGCTAGTTTATGGGCTAGGGGAAGGCTGGGTTCAAACTTGTTTTTGCTAAGGATCCCTAGGTAGAATCCTATACTGTATGCGTTCCATCCAAGATGGTTTTTAAGGAAAGAGAGAACACTGGGGGAAGGATCGAATACGTCCTTAAATGGGGCTCCTGGAATATCAAGAACGTATAGGCGAGAATAGCATCTGCTAGGCTCTACCCCTATCGACGCGCAGAACTCATCTATGAGTCCTTTCTCTAAACTGGATGCTTTTCTTATCATTTTTTCTTTCTTAGCTTGCATACGAAGAACCCCTCATAGCCGTGAATATGGGGCCAGTATCTTCCACAGTTCTTAATCCTATCATCGAGTATTAACCCGAAATACTCTGTTATTGCCTGGGATGCAATCAAGCCGTGGGGCTCTATTTCTATCTCTGGGTATTCCTCTAATATCCTGTTGATTACAAACTCGCCTTCTTCCGCGGCAAGACTACAAGCGGCATAGACTATCGATGCACCAGGCTTAGCGAATTCTATAGCTTTCTTCAACATTTTTACTTGTAGTTCATGTATTTTGATGAGATCCAAAATATCTCTACTCTTTTTTCTCCTAGGGTCTTTCCTAATTATTCCCTCGCCTGTGGAGGGCGCATCTAGTAAAACGGAGTCAAATAGGTTGCTGAAGCCTAGGCTCAGATTGTCTTTTCTCAATAGTATATAGTTAGAGAAACGCATTCGTTGGATGTTTGATCGGAGACTCTTGATTCTTCTTGGGTTCTTTTCAACTGCTATTAAGAGGCTCTTGTCGCGTGTCATCTGGAGTATCTGAGTGGATTTGCCTCCGGGCGCGGCAGCCATATCTATTATTACTCCTGGTACGGGTAGGTCCATGGTATGAACTATGCTCATTGAGGATGCTCCTTGAACATAATAGTATCCTTGGAGATACTCGTGTGTCGCCCCGATGCTTATTGGGGCATGGTCTACCCGGTATCCGTATCTGCTGAATTGTGGAATAGGGGTTAGCCTGAATCCTTTTTCTTCGAGCCTGGTTTTGAGTTCGTTGCAATCTATCAGGTAATCATTACAGCGTATTGTTTCGGGTAAGGGAGACTCGTTTGCTTCGAGTAGGTCTATAACGTTGTCTTGTCCCAGCATTTCAATATATCGTTCGATCATGTAGGGCAGGTACCCGTACTTCTCAGCTAATTTTCTTGCGGTATATGAAGCATTCCTCGCCCGTTCCAGTACTATCCGTATCTTGTCATCCAATTCTAGGCACCGTTATTGTTCTTTGGAAGCTTCCAGGGCGGCGTCATTTTATCCGAATAACTTTAATGATGCTCACGGAAATTAATCTGAATAGACATTACAAGTGATTCGGAATACTCAGCGTAATGGGCGATGGGAGTATGGCAAAAGACAATCAGAAGAGTGCTAAGTACAGGAGGCTTGTGGTGCCAGGACGATTCCAGCCTCCTCATAGAGGACATCTTCACGTCATAGAATTCGCTTTGAACCGCGCCGAGGAAGTTATAATAGTTATAGGCTCCGCCCAGGACAGCCACTCGCTAAAGAATCCATTGACGGCCGGAGAAAGGTGGATGCTACTCGATAAACTTCTAAAGAGAAGGCTAGGAGACGAATATTGTAAAAGGATCAAAATCGTCCCAGTCCCGGATATCAACATGAACAAAGTCTGGGTGCAGTACCTTCGTCTTCTCCTACCAGATTTTGACGGAGTCGTGACCAGGAACCCTCTCGTCTCATTGCTTTTCGAAGACATGGGACTCGCAGTCATTAGACAGCCTCTAATTAATAGAAACATGTGTAGCGGAACAGAGATCCGAAATAAGATAGTTAGAGGCGAGGACTGGACCGAATGTGTCCCAGAAGAGATCCTGGAGGATCTT
This sequence comes from Desulfurococcales archaeon, assembly GCA_015521095.1. Next base: position 11,813 of record WAOU01000082.1, read on the forward strand.
AAGAAGCTAGGTTTCGAAGAGAGGATTAAGCGGTTGATGGAGGATGGATAACAACCTAGTCATAATTGACGGATCAATGGGAGAAGGAGGAGGCCAGATACTTAGAACAGCAATAGCTCTCTCCGCAGTCACCGGTATTCCCGTAAAAGTCGTCAATATTAGGGCGAAACGAAAGAATCCCGGTCTAAGACCACAGCATTTGACCGCGATAAAAGCCCTAGTAGAGGTAACCAGTGGACGAGCCAAGGACCTATACGTGGGTAGTACTAGCATAGAGTTTTATCCGGGGACTATAAGAGGAGGCAACTACTTCTTTGACATAGGTACAGCAGGTAGTATATCGCTTCTTCTCCAGGCAATACTCCCTGCACTGGCATTTGCTCAGGAACCTGTCGAGGCAACGATAAGAGGAGGAACAGACGTCAAAATGGCGCCCACGATCGACTACATGAGGATGGTATTCGCACCACTCCTCAGCCTCTTTGGATACAATGTTGAGATAGAGCTAGTTCGCCGAGGACACTATCCGCGTGGAGGAGGCATCGTAAAGCTAAGAATAAGAAACCCGCCGAGAACGTTGAAGCCAGTCGATTTAACTACACGTGGAACACTTAAGAGTATAGAAGGATTAAGCCACTGTGTAAGGCTTCCACAGCACGTTGCAGAGAGACAAGCCAGGTCTGCCCGAGCATACATTAAGAGTAGGTTAGGTATAGAGCCTGTTATCAAGTTGGAGTTCTATGAGAAAGGAAAAGATCCTCATTTAGGCCCCGGAAGCGGTATAGCTCTCTGGGCTATATTCGATAGGTCGATAATGGGAGCAGATGCACTTGGAGAAAAAGGAAAACCCGCGGAAAAAGTCGGCGAGGAAGCGGCCTCTAAGTTAGTAGACGATATTTTGACGGGAGCATCCGTGGATAGATTTGCCTCGGACATGTTGCCGGTTTATATGGCTCTTGCTTCCGGCACTTCCTATTATAGTGGTGCTAGACTAACAAGCCATGCAGAGACGGTATTTAGATTACTAGAGCTAATCCTAGGCGATAATATTAGAATAGAATATAGTGGCGGACTGAATAGGCCTTTTAAGGCATCAATTAGAGGTATGGGTTTGACGCGATGAAAAATATCGTGAGTATATTTTCCGGATTACATTATATGCCGAGGATTTATCGCTGGCTATGAGCTCAGTATACTCGCTAATTGTCCCGTTGTTTAGTCCCCTACTTGTATACTCTAATGCCTCTCTTAATGAATCTCTGTCTGCAATATCGATTTTATTAATGCCTATAATTATTGGTTTACCTCCTATTAGTTCTTTAACCGTATTTAGCAGGTTGAATTGTCTAGCAATATTCATATATCGGTCTTCACTAACATCTATCAGGAACAATACCACTCCGGGTAGTTCTTTAAGGGCGGCTATAGCTCGTCTCTCAACGGGATTCATCTCGTTTATTTCTCTATCTAATAGACCAGGTGTATCAATCACTTGTATTTTTTCGTCTTCTACATATACGTGGCCTATATGTATGCTTGTAGTTGTGAAGGGATAAGATGCTACTTTGGGCTGGGCTCTGCTAACACTCCTGATAAATGTTGATTTCCCGGTGCTCGGTGCGCCTGCAACAATTATTGTGGGGAGCTCTGCGTCTATTCCGGGAAGATGTTGTATGAAGATCACTAGGTTACGGAGATAGTCGAGAGATCTCCTGCATTTTTTGTACAGGGATAAGATACGTCCCCTAGCTTCGGAGCCAGCCTTGAATAGTTCTCTCTTGCTCTCTGCAGCCATTAGGTGAATACGGTATTTATCGTAGAACTCTCTCGATAGTCTTCTAGCTCTGCTAATACATCTTAGGGAGTCACGTATCTTTCTCTTATCGAAGTCTATCTCTATTATCCTCCAGTAGAAAGGATGGAGCGAATCGAGAAGCCTAGTAAGTTCCCTTATAAAGTCGGTTTTCGATATGGCTATATCAAAGGTAGCCTGCAGTCTTGCCATTTCTCTATCGAAGAGGGTTCTACCTCTTCTAGGATACCTTGACTTAATTCTCTCTAGGATCTCATCGTAGGTCGGCACGTGTATTTTCTTTGCTACCGCTGCGGGGTCCTTCACATATTTCTGTACTGGTCTTTTTTCTTGTTTCTCCAATGTTCCACTACCCATTCTTCTACACGGTCTAATTGGTTCCTATATCTCTGGATGAGGCCAGCGAGTGTTCTTATATTGACACTTGTTATCGTGTGAGCAGTCTTTATGGCGTTCTTCTTTGATGAGCCTTCTAGGGTTTCGATAATGTAAACGAGTAGTGCCAGCTTAACGTGTCTCTTTCTGTTTTTAAGATCGGGTATAGTAGTTTCGAGAAACCTCGAAGTCTCCTCTAGATCTAGGTTGTGGGTTCTGAGATAGATTCGTGCCCTGGACTCGATTATGTGTATGAATTCTTTTTCGAAAACATGTTTTCTGCTTGATTTACGGGCCCGGGGTACGGTATGTATTCTAGGGAGCCAGTATACTTTTCTTTGTCGTTTCTGCTTATAGAGTAATTTATCATTGTACCTGGGCTTTGGTAAGTCCTCTATGGTGTTTTCGCTGATAACGGAGCCACATTCTGGACAAACCACTAGTCCTCTCTCACTATCCCATACTAGACTTGTTGATCTGCAATACGGGCATCTACGACTACTCGTGCTGAGTGGCACAGTATAATCCCTGTTAATCGCTTAGTGGACGGGTTATTGATCCGTGTTTCTCGAGAGATATACTCTATAGACTCTGGGTCTATCCCGGAAATGATATGGAGGAATTATGGGTTTATCACAGAGTCATTATGCTAAATAATTAATTACTCTGTGTTCTCCAGTACAGTCTGGTATTGAAAGAAATAGGCGACGTGAGAAGACAAGGGTGATGATAGTAGTGTCAATGTATTTTGGAGCAACAGCTGTCGGGATAAAACTGAAGGATGCAGTCGTATTAGCAACTGATAGAAGGATGGCGTATGGATCCTTTGTCATGAGCAGAAATGCTAAGAAGATATTCATGCTGGACAAACGTATTGGAATAGCCTTCGCAGGCCTATACGGCGATCTACGCGGCTTATTTAGAATACTCGAGGCAGAGTACCGGTTCATGAAAATGACTATAAACAAGGAACCGCCGGTCAAAAGCATAGCCAAGAGATTATCCATGATACTCTACTCGTATAAGGCATTCCCATTCCTAGTAGAAATAATCGTGGGAGGTATAGATCCAAATGGGGAAACAAGCCTCTACGTACTGGACTCTCTAGGCTCGCTAACAGAGGAGCCATATATAGCGGTTGGCTCCGGAGCGTCCATAGCGCTGGGATTCCTAGAGGACTCCTATAGAGAAGACCTAGACTTAGAGGAAGCAATTAACGTTGCCGTAAAGGCTGTAAAGGCCGCGATAGAAAGGGACTCGTATACTGGAGACGGGATAGACGTCGTAGCTATAACTAAAGACGGCGTTATAGAGAAATCTTACAAGCTCAGACTCGTCGAGGGTCAGTAGTCCTTGGAGGAGGTTTTTGATCCCTGCACCGGTGTAAGGAAAAGATTTGATGTGTCAAGAGCATATAAGGCTCAAAAATACATTGCGCAGAGCGCTGTCCTCGAAGACAGGTTTCATCGAATAAGAACCGTTGTAGGCCTCGATGTTTCCTATCCTAACTGGCGTTTCTCTTCTTGGGGTATCGGCGTAGCAGTTGCTTTAGCGTATCCATCTATGAGGATCCTCGATTGTATCGCGGCAGTTGCCCATGTCTGCGTCCCCTATATACCCGGCCTCCTAGCCTTCCGGGAGATGGCAGTTTTAGCGCCGGCACTTGCCAGGCTTCAAAAAAGAATAAGCGTGGATCTCATAGTTGTCGATGGCCATGGAATTGCTCATCCACGTAGAGCTGGAATCGCCACCCATGTAGGGGTAGTATTTGATAAGCCATCCATCGGTGTTGCAAAGAAGAAGCTCTACGGGGAATACCGCGAGGAAAGGAATGATATATACATTGTAGACGACGAACAACGTCCTATTGCAGGCGTTCTAGGCGAAGGCTCAAAACGAATATTTGTAAGCCCAGGCCACAGAGTTTCTCTTATGACTAGTATTCGGCTCATTAAATCAATGCTGAGAAGAGGCAAACTCCCAGAGCCGACGCGTATTGCCGATAAAATCACGAAGGACCTTAAGAAGAGAATTACTTCTGGTCCTCCTGGCATGGAGGTGCACTACATCCAATGCTCAGGCAATAGGATCCCCGACATATTCTCCTGATTACGTCGCTACTACTTCTTAGACCGGGCTCGAATTCCTCCTTTTCATCATAACGTAAAACCTCGACCTTTTTCCCGAGGAGCTTCTCGAGGTAACTAGCGAGTTCCTTAGGATCATATGGTTGATCCGGACCGAGCACAACGATATCAGGTTTAATCTCCATGAGAGGCTTCATTTTGTCTTGTAGGTCTCCAAGACGAGCCTGATAAACGTATTTGATTGAGGAAACTAGCTCAAGCCTACTCTTCTCGGACAAGACCGGCTTCTTCCCCTTTGTTTCTCGGACATTTTTGTCTCTCGCTATTACGACGTAGAGTTTGCCTAGGCTAGAGGCGTATTTGAGTAACCTGACATGGCCCGGGTGCATTATGTCGAATGTGCCACCTACAAAGACCGTCTTCTCTTCTCTTCGTATGTTGGTCCATTCGAATTCGGCGTATCCCATGTATTTGAGACTGTCAAGCAGTCCCTCGGCATAGGATACCGAGACTAAGGCTGTATCACAATCGTTGGTCTCTATAAAGTAATAGGTGTCTTTGAGATAGCGATCTATAGCGTCAAATAGCTTAGGATATTTTTCCACTAGGCCTGGATTGGATTTTTTCAGATTGTCAACTGTCGCTATAAGATTATCAGCGTATTTTCTTGCCCTGCTACATATTTCATTATTCATTCTTCTCGGCACCAATTATGGAGTCTTCAAGAGTCTCCCTAAAATAATGCATAATGTATCGACGATAGTCTATACTGATCAGTGGTTAGTTTAGCCGAGGATGAGAGGAAAGGAGCCCCTCTAGTTGGGATTTGTGGCGGGCCCGCCGGGATTTGAACCCGGGACTTCCGCCTGTGCGGCCAGTTGCCACAGCACGTCTACGGGTTAAAAGCCCGCCGCTCTTCCAGGCTGAGCTACGGGCCCATTGCCTAGTTATCGGAATATTGTAGGATCCCTTTTTATAATTTTACTGTGTCTTTCCAGGGCGTGTTTCATAATTGTTTCGATGTATGTCAATGTTTCGTTTCGGATAAGTATATAAGGGTTAATTAACATATACAAAATATTTCGACCGCTAACTCTATAACCCCGGATAGGATCTCTTCTTTTTGGCGTAGGTTCCGGGGGATAGTGTAACATTGGTCTCGAGATCGAGGAAGAAACGATTAGATAAGAGGATACTTGAACACGAGCTTGTCCCAGAGCATAGAATATTGTCATTGGAGGAGGCAGCAGAGCTTTTGAGAACACTCAGTATTAAGCCAAACCAGTTGCCCCGGATCAGCATAAATGATCCTATAGTTCAATTACTTGGGGCAAAGCCGGGAGATATTATTGAGATAAAGAGGAAGTCTCCTACTGCTGGAGAGTCCTTGTATTATAGGATAGTGGTAGTATTCTAGGGGGGCTAAAGTTATGAGTAAGATTAACGGCTCAGGAGATATTCTAGATAAGGATACGCTCTGGACAGTGTTCTCTTCGTTCATAAAGGAGACGAGTCTGTCTAGACAGCACTTAGACTCGTATAACGCGTTCGTCAAGTATAGGATGAAGCGTATCATCGGTAGTGTTAAGGAAATTACACCTGAGTGGAGACGTATTGCCGGACGTAGGGCCCGTATATCTGAAATAACAATGCCAGATGTCAAGGTGGTCATCGGCAAGCTAAGGATCGAGAAACCAATGGTGAAAGAGGCATATGGTAGCCAGCACCGTGTTCTGCCAATGGAGTGTAGGATAAGGAACATCTCTTACATGGCCCCCTTGTTCGTCGAGATGAAGCTTATCATTGGAGGAAAAGAGGTCGACTCAAGAGAGGTTAAGATAGGAGACTTCCCCGTAATGATAAGATCCGAGATAGATCCACTGTCAAAGTTTAGTCCAAGCGAGCTCATAGAGGCGGGAGAGGACCCATATGATCCTGGAGGATACTTTATCATAAATGGAAGCGAAAAAGTCGTAGTCGTCCAAGAAGATCTAGCAGTAAACAGGATAATCGTAGGGCCATCCACTGCGAGCACAGCTAAAATTACACATACAGCAAAGGTAGTCTCAACAGTACTGGGACTTCGAAGACAGATAATCGTAGACAGGATGAGTGATGGAAGCCTCGAAGTAAGCATTTCAAGGCTCTCCTATAGGATACCTTTTGCGATTCTAATGAAAGCACTAGGACTAGAAAAGGACGTAGAGATAGGTCACGCTGTCTCAGCCGATGACGAAGTGCTAAGAGAGCTTTTACCGAGCCTCAACAAAGTAGCTCTCACAGTTAGAACGAGAGAGGAAGCACTAGAATTTATAGGTAACAGGCTTGCACCAGGACAGCCGAGAGAAATAAGAATTGCGAGAGCAGAGGAGTTCTTAGATAAACAGTTCCTACCACACCTAGGAGACAAACCAGAAGATAGGAGGAAGAAGGCATACTTCCTAGCAGAAATGGCTAACAGAGTACTTCAGCTATACCTAGGTAAAAGACCAGCAGACGATAAAGACCATTACAGTAACAAGCGTCTAAGGCTGGCAGGAGACCTAATAGCAGAGATATTTAGAGAAGGATACAATGCCCTCGTAAACGTGATCAGAAACCAGCTCGAAGAATACATAAGCCAGAGACATCGCTCAAAACCAAAGCTAAACTACATCGTTAGAGCCGACATACTTACAGAGAGGCTAAGAAGCGCCCTCGCAACCGGAAACTGGGGCAGGGAAAGAACCGGAGTAAGCCAGGCACTAGACCGTACAAACTGGATCAGCCTTCTAAGCCACCTAAGAAGAGTCATATCCCCACTAAGCAGGGGACAAATACACTTCGAGGCAAGAGACCTACATGGAACACACTGGGGCAGGCTCTGTCCCTTCGAGACCCCAGAAGGCATAAACTGTGGACTTGTAAAGAACCTAGCACTAATGTCGTATATCTCCGTAGGAGTAGACGAGAGCGAAATAGAAAAACTCCTCTACGACCTAGGAGTGATCCCACTCGACGAACTAATAAAAGAAGCCGTAGAAGCCGGCGAAGCACCAGAAATAATGAGAGCAGGCACCAAGGTATTCCTCAACGGTAGACCAATAGGATTCCACGAGAACGGAGCATGGCTAGCAGAAGAACTAAGGAGAAGAAGGAGACGCGGAGAGCTAAGCTACGAGGTTGGAGTAGCCCACATAGTTGACGAATACATCAACGAACTCTACATCAATACAGACGAAGGACGACTAATGAGACCAGTCATAGTCGTAGAGAATGGAAAACCAAAACTAACAAAAGAACACGCGGAGAAACTGAGAAGAGGAGAGATCTCATTCTGGGATCTAGTAAGAGAAGGAGTAATAGAGCTCCTAGACCCAGACGAGGAAGAAAACGCATACATAGCAGAGTTCCCCGAAGACGTAACGCCGGATCACACACACCTAGAACTCTGGGTCCCCGCAATAGTAGGAGTGGCCGCAGCAACTATACCATTCCTAGAGCACAACCAGAGCCCGAGAAACACCTATCAATCAGCAATGGCCAAGCAGGCCCTCGGACTATATGCACTAAACTATAAGTATAGAACCGACAGCCACGCCTATCTACTCCACTATCCCCAGAAACCCATAGTACAGACAAGAATGCTCAGCCTCATGGGCTACAACGAGAGGCCCTCAGGCCAGAACATGATAGTAGCACTCATGGCCACCACCGGATACAACATAGAGGACGCTCTAGTATTCAACAAGACCAGCGTAGACTACGGATTGGCCCGCGCATTCTTCTACAGAGTTTACACAGCGGTAGAAAACGTATACAGTGGAGGAGCAAAAGACAGGATAACCGTACCATCACCAAAACTATACGACCATAAGGGAGACCAGTACTACACGAAGCTAGGCCCAGACGGTATAGTAGAGCCAGAAGTAGAAGTAAGAGGAGGAGACATTCTGGTAGGTAGAGAAAGTCCGCCAAGATTCATGGGAGAGGAACGAGTAATAAGCCCCACAGCAATGATAAGACGAGACACGAGTATACAATTAAGGTTCGGAGAAAAAGGAGTAATAGACACAGTCTTCCTGACACAAACCACTGAAAGACAAAAACTTGTCAAGATCAGGGTAAGAGACCTAAGAATCCCCGAGATAGGCGACAAGTTCGCAAGCAGACACGGACAGAAGGGAGTCATAGGAATACTACTCCCAAGATACGATATGCCATATACAGAAGACGGAATAGTACCAGACGTGATCCTCAACCCACACGCCATACCCTCAAGAATGACCGTTGGACAGCTATTGGAGACAATAGCAGGAAAAATAGGAGCAATAAAAGCAAAGTTCATTGATGGAACACCCTTCTTCAAAGACGACATCGAACAGCTCAGAATAGAACTACTCAAGGCAGGCTATGATCCGAATGCCAGAGAAGTAATGTACGATGGCAGAACGGGAAGACTCATCGAAAAACCAGTTGCGATAGGTGTAACGTTCTACCAGAGACTCTACCATATGGTATCCGACAAGATGCATGCAAGAGCAACCGGTAAAGTACAGCTCCTAACAAGGCAGCCGACAGAAGGAAAGGCTAGACAGGGAGGACTTAGATTCGGAGAAATGGAGCGCGACTGTCTAGTAGGCCATGGAGCAGTAGCACTGCTAAGGGACAGACTCCTATACAACAGCGATAGATACACTATGTATGTGTGTACAAAGTGTGGCCATATAGCATGGTACAATAGGAGGAAAGGCGTATACGAGTGCCCGATACATGGAGAAGAGGGAGACATAAAGCCTGTGACAGTCCCCTACGCGTTCAAACTATTACTCCAAGAAGTAACCAGCATGATGATCAAGCCCGAGATAAAGGTCATGGACAAGATAAACATCCTAGAGAAGATTCTGCAGAGGCCGGTCGAGTCAAGAGTAATCAAGATTTCTCCCAAATCAAACGGGGGAGAACAGGTCGAGGAAAAAGTAGAAGCTACAGAGAAGAAGTAAGGAGGTGAAGGCAATGTCATATAATGGTGGCAGAGATAGATTCGAGAGCTACTTGATCGATAGAATAGTAATGGGGGTGCTTCCACCCCACGAAATTAACAGAATGGCAAGAGTAACAGTTACAAGGCCTGATCTCTACGAGTCGGACGGATCACCAATTACCGGAGGTCTAAGAGATCCCCACTTCGGAGCCATCGAGCCCGGAGAAGTATGTCCTGTTTGTGGAAACACGCGTGAGAACTGTCCAGGCCACTTCGGAAAAATAGACTTAGCTAGACCAGTACTAATACCATACTATACAGACTATATCAACATCGTGCTCCAAGCAACTTGTAGGCAGTGTGGAAGACTTCTCATACCAAGTGAAAAAGCAGAAAAATACAGGAAGATCTATAGAAGGCTAAAAGAGAAATGGCCTAGGCTAGCTGCCAACTTCGTCAAAGAGCTTCGAAAAGAAGCGGCACAAACAATGGAGTGTCCCTATTGTGGAGCTAGACAGTTCAGAATAAGATACACTCGTCCCATAATATTCTACGAGGAACGACCAGAGGGAGAAACACGTCTCACACCACTTGAGATAAGGGATAGACTAGAGAGGGTTAGAGACGAGGATCTAGAACTTCTAGGAATAGATCCAAAACGAAGCAGGCCAGAATGGATGGTTGCAACGGTTCTCCCGGTACCTCCACTCGCGGTCAGACCGCCTATCACCCTAGAAACCGGTATGAAGTCGGAAGACGACCTCACGCACGCTCTAGCCGAGATAGTCCGCCAAAACCTAAGGTTGAAGAACTTCCTTTCATCAAATGCGCCAGAAACAATGATCGAAGAGGCATGGATAACCCTGCAATACGTGGTCGCGGCATACATAGACAACGAGCTACCAAACGTGTATCCTCTGACTCAGAAGAGAGTAAGAACACTCAAGACACTAGCTCAGAGACTCAAAGGAAAAGAAGGTAGACTACGAGGAAACCTCTCAGGAAAAAGAGTAGACTTCTCGTCGAGAACCGTGATAAGCCCAGATCCATACATAAGCGTTAATGAGGTAGGAGTTCCGGTAGATATAGCCAAGATACTAACAGTTCCTATGCGAGTAACTCCGTACAACTTAGAAGAGGCGAGAAGATACGTTCTAAACGGACCATACAAGTGGCCAGGAGCCACGTTCGTCTATAAGGCCAGAAGCGGGAGAAAGATCGACCTAAGATACCATAGAAACTACAAACAGATGGCTGAAAGCCTCGAAGTAGGAGACATTGTAGAACGACACCTCATAGACGGCGACATAGTCCTATTCAACAGACAACCGAGCCTCCACAGGATGTCAATACTCGCCCATAAAGTAAGGGTAATGCCGTACAAGACGTTCAGGCTCAACCCGCTAGTCTGTCCTCCATACAACGCAGACTTCGACGGAGACGAGATGAACCTACACGTAATGAGAAGCGAAGAGGCTAGAGCAGAAGCAGAAGAGCTTCTACTAGTAGAACGTCACATAAAGACGCCGAGATATGGAGGACCAATCATAGGAGGAAGACAAGACTATGTCAGCGGAGCTTATCTCTTAACAGTTAAGAACAGATTCCTAACAGAAAAAGAAGTAGTAAGACTCCTAGCAGCCGCGGGCTATAAAGGAGAACTCCCAGAACCAGCAATACTAGCTCCAAAGAAGCTATGGACAGGCAAACAACTGGTAAGCCTCTTCCTACCGAAAGACCTAAACTATACAGGAAAAGCGAAGATAAACAGCGGACCACTCTCCTGTGACAGCATTGACTGTTTCCACGACTCCTACATAGCAATCTACGAAGGAAAACTGCTAATGGGAGTATTTGATAAGAGCGCTATAGGCGCGGAACAACCAAACAACGTGCTCCACGTAATCGCACTTGAATATGGAGATTCAAAGGCAAGAGAACTACTCGATACAATGTACAGGATGTTCATTAGAATGCTTGACATGAGAGGTCTCACGATATCGCTCTCAGACGTAGACATACCTCCAGAGGCCAGAGAGAAGATAAAGGACCTAGTAGAAGAGGCGAAGAAAGAGATCGCGGAGATGATAAAGGAGTTCGAGGAAGGAAAACTAGAGCCCATACCGGGAAGAAGCCTCCAAGAGACCCTAGAGCTCAAGATCATTAACAGGCTCCAAAAACTACTGAAAGACGCTGGCCAAATCGCAACCAGCTACATGGATCCGTTCAACGACGTATTCATAATGGCCAAGACCGGAGCAAGAGGAAGCGACGTCAACATTACCCAGATGGTAGCTATGCTAGGCCAGCAGACAGTAAGAGGAAAACGAGTATGGAGAGGATTCCGTAAGAGAACCCTTGCACACTTCAAGCCAAACGACCTATCGCCCGAGGCCAGAGGATTCGTCAAAGGAAACTTCCGCTACGGACTCAGGCCCACAGAGGTATTCTTCCACGCGGCAGGAGGAAGAGAAGGACTCGTGGACACGGCAGTAAAGACCTCACAGAGCGGATACATGCAGAGAAGACTCATGAACGCTGAGCAAGACCTCTACACAGCATACGACGGTACGGTAAGAGACCTCTACGGCCAGATCGTACAATTCAAATTCGGAGAAGACGGAGCAGACCCGATGATGACCTACCATGGTAAAGCAGTAGACGTCGATAGGCTCATAGAGAGGTTCGGCGTGTTAAAGGAGGCGTCTAAGTAAAAAGAGGGGTGATAGAAATGTTCGAGGGAGACTTTAAGAAACTAGTCGAAACGGCGAAGAAAATCCTTCCAACATCAATTTACCAGGAACTAGAGGAGAAAGTAATAAACTCGGAGAAACTAACAGAGGAGTCAAAAGAGAAAATACTGAGAGAAGCCCTACGACAATACGTCTTATCTCTAAGCCAGCCAGGAGAACCTGTCGGAGTAGTCGGAGCACAAAGCATAGGAGAACCTGGTACACAGATGACTCTTAGAACATTCCACTACGCTGGTCTAATGGAGTTCGACGTCACACTAGGTCTACCAAGACTAATAGAGATAGTAGACGCGCGCAGAGAGCCATCAACGCCAATAATGAAGGTCTATCTCGATGAAAAACACAAGTACGATAAGGAGAAAGCTCAAGAAATAGCTAGGAAACTGGAATACACCACTATAGGTAAGGTTCTCGACGACTTCGAGTACTTCCTAGGAGACAACGTAGTCACACTAAAACTAGATCCCGAACAGATGGAGGACAAAGGCGTAACCGTAGAGAAAGTAATAGAGGCTCTCAAGAGAGCAAAACTAGGAGAAATACAAGTAGACGAAGAAGATCCAAACACAATCTACATAACACTCTCCGAGAGAGTCCTACCACCAGAATACATGTATCACGTAAGTGCATACAAGGACATCGAAAACAAGATAAAGAAACTCTACTTGAAGGGCATCAAGGGCATCAAAAGAGCAATAATCCAAGCCGAAGAAAAAGAAGTAGATGGTAAAAAGGTAACAGAATACATGATTATGACCGAGGGAAGCAACCTAGCAGAAGTCCTTAGAATCAAAGGAGTAGATCATAGAAAAGTACGTACAAACAATATACATGAAATAGCAAGCGTCCTAGGAATCGAAGCAGCAAGAAACGCCATTATAGAGGAAATAAAAGAAGTTCTACAAAGCTCAGGTCTCGACGTAGATATAAGACACGTCATGTTAATAGCTGACTTAATGACGGTTACAGGAAAGATAAAGCAAATAGGAAGACTAGGAATAGCCGGACAAAAACCAAGCGTGCTGGCAAGAGCAGCATTCGAGATAACGGCAAAACAGCTCTTCGATGCCGCAGTGAAAGGAGAAGAAGAAAGATTCCTAGGTGTAACAGAAACGATAATAGCCGGCTTAGTACCTAGAGTCGGCACTGGGATAGTATTATTAACAAGCCCAGGCATTACATCGGTTGGGGATAGTGGAGAGAACCAGGAAGAGGAAAAATAAAGAAATACAGTAGGCGTTAAGACGGAGGTGGATAAGAAGTGTCTGTATCGCTTGAAAGAGAGCTCAGGAACCTGCTCAAATCCGGTAAAGTATATCTCGGAGTAAAGCAAACTCTAAAATCACTGCTCCACGGAAAAACAAAACTAGTCATAATAGCAGAAAACATACCGCCAGAGTACAGGCAAAGAATCGAGTACTACGCAAAGCTAAGCAACACACCAATAATAACATACAAGGGCTCAAGCGTCGACTTGGGCCTCGCAATAGGTAAACCGTTCAGAGTCTCTGCAATGGCTGTAATCGACGAAGGTTCATCCCGCATACTAGAACTAGTAGAGTAAACAACGGAATACCGCTGCTAAGGTGCAGTACCAGTTAGGAATCGGTGACTAAGCGTGGACGACGATGTAATAACTATGGAGGAACTACGATACATATCAATGTTTCAGGACTTCACAGGAGCCGTCGCATATCGATGCATAAAGGAAGATGAAGAAAACAAACTCTATTTTCTAGTTAATCCATCAGATCTAGGAAAGGCTATCGGCAAGAAAGGATCAAACGTCAAGCTATTATCACAGCTTTTCAAAAAGAAAATAGAAATAATAGCATATTCGCCGGAGCTATCACTAGAAGAGGTTGTAAAGAATCTATTCCCAGGCGTCAACATCCTCAGCGTAGAACTACAAGAACGGGGTAATGAGAAACGGGTACTAGTAAAAGTCGAGGAAAAAGACAAAGGAAAAGCAATAGGACGTGAAGGCAGAAACATTGCCCGCGCCCGGCGCATACTAAAAGCACTCTACGGGATAGAAAGAGTCATAATAGTGTAGCTCTTTCCCACACTTACTGTTATAAACCGTGAAGGCACAAAATCTGGTGGAGTGGAGGGATAAGGTTGACGGGAAAAAAGGCGCCCTCAGGACTATTCGCGGCTAGAAAGCTCAGAAGAAAGAGAATGAAGTTCCGCTGGAGCCAAAGAGAGTTTAAGAGGAGAAGACTCGGACTAAAGAAGAAATATGACCCACTAGAAGGAGCACCAATGGCGAGAGGAATAGTACTCGAGAAAGTAGGAGTAGAAGCAAGACAGCCCAACTCTGCTCTTCGAAAGTGCGTACGTGTACAACTTGTCAAAAACAAGAAAGTAGTAACGGCTTTCGTGCCACGAGACGGAGGTATACTCTACATAGACGAACACGACGAGGTTATAATTGAGGGAATAGGTGGACCAAGAGGTAGATCGATGGGAGACATTCCAGGCGTAAGATATAGAGTAGTAATGGTAAATGGAGTATCACTTAAAGCCCTCTGGGAAGGCAGGAAACAGAAGCCAAGAAGGTAAACAGGTCTCTTTTTAAGCCCACATACCTACACGATAAGTTTTATTCTAAGTTTTATTCTCTAAGGCTTCTATTTTTGAAAAAACAAGGCTCCCTTAGAATTTCTTTAGTATTCGTCTTCAAACTCCTCTTCTATTTCCTCGCTATCTACTAAGCTCTCGGCTACGTAGATCGGGGCCTCAGAGACTAGTGAGAGATAGATCGCATGGCTCGGGATCATTTTTAGTCTAAGTGTAAGTCCATCACTTTCAAACTCGACAGTTGCAGTGTAGAGTCCTGTGGATGAATCGAGTTCGTCTATTACTACACGTTTGAGGGTCTCAGAGAAGAGTTCTCTGAACCCTTCATGATTAGCTAACAGATCGAACAGGCTCTGCCTCCTAGGAGGCGCATCGCCCTCATTTATCATCCGTATGGCCTCGGCTACCTCGTATGGAACATTTACTAGGATAAACGAGCGATCATCTTCAAGTATGAGTCTAAGACCTACGATATAAGCTCCGAATCCCAGAGACTCGTCTTTTAGTATTCGTGTAAATGGATATACTGCAACCACGCGTATCAATCTATTATCTGCAGTATTCTCCATTATCCTGCACTCCCCGCAGCTATTAATTCTGGCTCAATAGCGTCGAATAGTCCAATATATCGCGTTTCAACGAGAATCTATAAGATTTAGCACCTGGCTATTAGTAGTAGATGGAACCCTCCAGGATAAAGAATATTATAACCAGTTCCTTCCATAGCACGGATGGAGCTAGGGAGGTTGCAAGTAATGGCCGAAGAAATAACATTGCCAGAAGACCTTGAGGTAAGAGCAGACGCCATAAGACTATTCGGAAAATGGAGCTGGGTAGGGGTCGAGGTCCGAGACCCCGGCCTCAAGCGATACATAAGCCTGCGACCAATATGGCTTCCACATACAGGAGGCAGACACGAGCACAGGAGATTCGCAAAATCACAGATCCCAATAGTAGAGAGACTAATGAACCAGCTAATGAGGCCAGGCAGAAATGGAGGCAAAAAACACCTAGCATACAATATTGTAAAAACAGCATTCGACATCATATACTTCGAAACAGGAGAAAACCCACTACAAGTCCTCGTCAGAGCGATAGAAAAAGCGGCGCCAAGAGAGGAGACAACCCGTATAATGTTCGGTGGAATTACCTATAGAGTATCAGTAGACATCTCCCCTCAGAGAAGAGTAGATCTAGCCCTCAGACACATTGCAGAGGGAGCACGGCAGTGTGCATTTAATAATCCAAAGCCAATCGAAGAATGCCTTGCCCAGGAGATAATCCTCGCCTCGCGGGGAGACGCACAGAGCTATGCAATAAGACAGAAAGAGGAGATAGAGAGAATAGCTCTCAGCTCCAGGTAGCCTCCTGGAAGCTACTCTCATAATTTTTACTATACGAGCCGATACCCGTTTCCTCTATGTGAACCAAGCCCTGATACAGGGCTTGTCCAGTATGCTGTTAATAATCCTCTATTTGTCCCAGTAATACCCTCAAGCGGTGTTTTTATAAAGCCCTTCTATACGCATAGGTTTGACTGGTGCGCATACACGCGCAGTCTAAAGTAGAGGTGAAGGAGTAATGGCAGACAAACCCCACATGAACCTAGTGGTAATAGGACACGTAGACCACGGTAAGAGCACACTAGTAGGACACCTACTATTCCGTCTAGGACTCGTCGAGGAGAAGAAGCTTAAGGAGCTAGAAGAGCAGGCAAAAGCAAAAGGAAAAGAGAGCTTCAAGTTCGCATGGATACTTGACAAGATGAAAGAGGAGAGAGACAGAGGTATAACAATAGACCTAACATTCATGAAGTTCGAGACAAAGAAGTACGTATTCACAATCATCGACGCACCCGGACACAGAGACTTCGTAAAGAACATGATCACAGGAGCAAGCCAGGCAGACGCAGCAATACTAGTCGTATCGGCAAGAAAGGGAGAGTTCGAGGCAGGTATGAGCCCTGAGGGACAGACAAGAGAGCACCTTCTCCTAGCAAAGACAATGGGTATCGAGCAGCTCATAGTTGCAGTAAACAAGATGGACGCACCTGACGTAAACTATGACCAGAAGAGATACGAGCAGGTAGCAACGATACTCAAGAAGTTCATGAAGGGCCTCGGCTACAAGGTAGACCAGATACCATTCATACCAATAAGCGCATGGAAAGGAGACAACCTAATCGAGAGAAGCCCCAACATGCCATGGTACAACGGTCCAACACTAGTAGAGGCACTAGACAACCTAAAGCCACCAGCAAAGCCAGTCGACAAGCCACTCAGAATACCCATCCAGAACGTATACAGCATTCCAGGAGCAGGTACAGTACCAGTAGGTAGAGTAGAGACAGGAGTACTAAAAGTAGGCGACAAAGTAGTCTTCATGCCACCGGGAGTCACCGGAGAAGTAAGAAGCATCCAGATGCACTACCAGGACCTACCCAAAGCAGAGCCTGGAGACAACATAGGATTCGCAGTAAGAGGCATCGGAAAGAACGACGTAAAGAGAGGAGACGTAGCAGGACACCTAGACAACCCACCAACAGTAGCAGAAGAATTCACAGCAAGAGTATTCATAATCTGGCACCCAAGCGCAGTAGCCCCAGGATACACACCAGTAATCCACGCCCACACAGCTAGCATAAGCGCAAGAATGACCGAGATAGTAGCAAAGCTAGACCCAAGGACAGGACAAGTAGTAGAAGAGAAGCCAAGCTTCCTAAAGCCAGGAGACGTAGCAATCGTAAGATTCAAGCCAATAAAGCCAATGGTAATCGAGAAGTTCAGCGAGTTCCCACCACTCGGAAGATTCGCAATGAGAGACATGAACAGAACAATCGGTATTGGAATAGTCACAGACGTAAAGCCAGCCAAAGTAGAGATAAGAACCAAGTAACGGGGATAAAGATAAGGTTTTTCCCCATCTCAATATTCTGTTACTCTCCCATATCTAGGACGATTTTATGATTGAAGTATCTTTGAAACCAATAAGAGTAGACCTAGAGTCTTGATTATGTCGCCTAACAAAGGAACAATAGCGATCTCTTTCGCAAACACTGTAAATGGCAGAGAAACACCAAAAACAATTATCCCTGCAAGGAACAACAATGCCCCAACCATACTAATACTCTGGAATTCTTTGAACAAAGCATACGCTACAGGCACCTCCAAAAAATAAGATAGCACGATCAAGCCGCCACCATAGAGCGGATACTTATAGCCAAGAAGTACTCCCGCGAATGCAAGTAAGATAACCCAGGGTGCTATGTCTCTGAAGGCCCTCTCCGCCTGTTCCACGGCATCGATATAAAAATACCTCGCCAATACACCCAGGGCAACGAGAGCTATCATAAGCATAAAGTAACCGTCTCTAAACAATATCTCGAATCCATACCTATATACAACCAACAGCAAGTAGGCAATAATCAGTGCGGCGGTTATGCTAACGAGATTTCCATATAACATTCCCTTACTTGGTTTTCTTTGCGTAGATGCTATTTGGCTCTTTTCTCCTTCTTGGTTCATTTCCTACACCTTCCGAAATGGTTACTATTAAGTATCTATTTCTACAAGGAACTAATTGGGACTAAATAGACGAGTCAATATCCGACTTATCGAGATAAATCACTAATCGCTACACCACTATTTCCAAGGCTAAGCCTAATAAACCCGGACAACGAACAATGGAGGGACTGGTGGAGAGAAAGTGCCGTTCAAAATAAGGATATGGCTATGGAGCACCAACAAGGACCACCTAGAAAACGTAGTAAATCAGATAAAAGAGATAGCGTTAAAAACAGGCACACCCATAAGGGGACCAGTCCCACTTCCGACAAAAAGACTCGAAATACCTGTATTTCGCTTGCCACACGGTGAAGGAAGTAAATACTGGGAACACTGGGAGATGAAAATACATAAAAGACTAATAGACCTCTACGCAGACGAACGAGTTCTAAGAAGACTAATGAGGATCCAGGTCCCCAAGGACGTCTATATCGAAATTAAACAGATAACCACAGCGGCATAGAGTCCTAGCACGTCCTTTTTCACATATTCCAGTAAAACCCTACATTTCCTGGTCAAAAAGATCTTCTTCCGAGAACATCTACTGTTCCAGAACAATAATGTAGCAGCACGTTATTGAATATAGTTGTAGGCAGGAAAATCAATATACCCGGAGCCCCTTTATAGTACAAAAGGAATATACTAGATGCCGGTGCCGGGGTGCCCGAGCGGACCAAGGGGACGGGCTGGAGACCCGTTCCCCCACACGGGGGGCGCGGGTTCGAATCCCGCCCCCGGCGCCATACTTCTCATCTAAGCCAACACAGAAGACTGTTGCCTTTACATGCCTCTCTTTGGATTCTTACCAGGCTTAAGCATCGGAGGAGGCATCACAACTATAGTAGTCTTCTCGGGCAGAGAATGCCTCGAAACAGTAATAGAGCGTGTAGGACTCCTATAGCGTCTCGCCTTGGCTATGTTCAGGAACTTTTCTAACGGATCTAAGGGCAATGTACTGTATGGAATCCAGTAATGTACTGGGATGACTAATCGAGGACCAGTCTCTTCTACTAGTTTCCACGCCTCATAAGCGTCAATAGTATAGGTACCGCCCACGGGGAGTATCAGTATATCAACATTAGAAAATGCATCTTTCAAACCATCCGGTTTACTAATATCACCTATGTCGCCGGCATGAACAATTTTCATTTCGTTTATCTCTAATACGTAGACAGTATTTGTTCCCCGTAGAGAGCCTTCAGCCTTGTCATGATATGAGAGATGTCCTGTTACTTTGATATCGCCTAAGGTAAAACTACCTCTTCTACCAACATAGATATTAGACTTAGAAGGAACATCGACTACTTCGACCGCGTTGTGATCATAGTGATCATGTGTTATCAATAGGTAGTCTGCAGTTATCCGGAAAGTCTGTATGTTGAGACTTCCTCCATCATGTGGATCAATAGCTATTCTCGCCGAGCCTGTATCGATGAGTATGAATGAGTGCCCGAACCACTCTACGCGTATTTCGTCCTTTGTCATTAGTCTTCTCCTTGATTGGTTAAACCGCGGTCATAGCTTATATAGGAATAACACGGGATATACGTTATCCTGGGATCCGAGTGGCTATCAAGTACATGGATAAAACAATAGCCACGATAGACGACCTAGAACTCGAGAACAAAAAAGTCCTACTTCGCATTGATATTAATTCTCCTATAGGTAAGAATGGGGAAATTCTAGACGATACTAGGTTCAAAGCCCATATAGGCACTATTAGAGAACTCATGGAGAAAAAAGCATCCATAATTATACTAGCCCACCAAGGCCGTCCATTCTCCTCCGACTATACTCGTCTTAAAAAACACGCTGAGCTACTCTCAAACCTTCTCGGAGAAAAAGTCACCTATATTCCAGACGTAATAGGCCCACACGCCAAACAAGTTATCTCAGAGCTTAAACCAGGAGAAATAGTCCTCCTAGATAATACAAGGCTCCACGCAGAAGACGCAATCGAAGCTTCGCTAGAAGACCAGGCGTCAACAATACTTGCCAAAGAGCTTTCAAAGCAGATAGATTTCTACGTAAACGATGCATTCGCAGTATCCCACAGGAGACAAGCCACAGTCATAGGCATACCCCAGCTAATTCCGGCGGCAGCGGGACGATTATTAGAAAAAGAAATCAGGGTTCTAAGCAGAGCGATCTCAACAGATGAAAAGCCAAAAGTCTTCGTTCTTGGTGGAGCGAAACTGAAAGACACCGTTAGAATTATTGAGTATTTGATAAAATCAGGTGCGGCAGACGAAATACTTACCACGGGCCTAGTAGGACTGCTATTTCTGATGGTTTCAGGTAGAGACGTCGGAAAAGCTGCAAAAGTTATTGAGAAGAAAGCTGATGAGAAGACCATGAGTCTCGCAAGAAAACTTATAGCTGAAAACGTGAATATCCGAGTGCCCTTAGACTTTATCTCGGAAACAAACGAGGGTCTCGATATTGTACCAGCTAACAGGATAATAGGGGCCCCGATGGATATAGGGCCTTCAACAATAGAATACTACACCTACAAGATGCGGAATGCGAAGATAATAGTTATGAGGGGGCCAGCAGGTGTAATAGAAGATCCTAGATTTAGACGTGGTACAAAGGAGCTAGTGGAATATGCATTAACTAAGACGAGCGCCTTTACGATTTTTGGCGGAGGACACTTCAACGCTATACTCTCAGCATTACCAGAGGACGCAAAGAGAAGAGTAGGACATATTAGTACGGGCGGAGGGGCACTTCTATATTTCTTATCTGGTAGAATATTACCCGGGCTAGAAGCCCTATCGATCTCATACGAAAAGTTCTTCAAGGGGTGAGGGAGGAATGAAGGCAAAAGTAGTGATAAACGGATATGGAACTATAGGTAAGCGTGTAGCAGACGCGGTGTCGATACAAGACGACATGGAAATCATAGGCGTGGTAAAGAAATCACCCGACTATGGTGCATTATTAGCAGTGAAGAAAGGTTATTCCCTCTATGCTCCGGACGAAGAGGCCTTGAAGGCCTTCGAGGAAGCCGGCATCAAAGTAAAAGGAACTCTCCACGATATACTTTCACACGCTGATGTAGTAATAGACTCGACTCCAGGCGGAGTAGGGAAAAAGAACAAACCGATCTACGATAAGTACAGCGGGTTGAAACAGATTTACCAAGGAGGAGAAAAACCAGATGTAGCCGAGAAATCCTTTAGCACCCTCTGCAACTATGAAGAAGCACTAGGAGCAAATAGTCTAAGAGTAGTATCATGCAACACCACTGGACTTCTCAGGCTACTCTGTACACTAAGAAACATTGCACCTATCGAGCAAGTAAGAGCGGTAATGATAAGGAGAGCGGCCGATCCAAGAGAAATAAAGAAAGGCCCGATAAACTCAATTGTTCTGAATCCAGTTAAGCTACCCTCTCACCATGCTAGGGACGTGAATAGCGTTGTTCCCGATATAAACATCGTTACTGCCGCTGTAGTTGTCCCAACAACGCTAATGCATGTCCACCAGGTAACAGTAAGGTTCAAGGAAAAGACGACACTTGAAGAAATAATTGAAGCGCTAAGTAGCGCACCTAGAATAATGCTCGTCGATACAGGCAGGACCGGTATAAAGAGCACCGCTCAGCTGATTGAGGTTGCAAGGGATATGAGGCCTAGAAACGATATACCAGAGCTCGTCGTTTTCAGAGACTCTATCGCACTGCTGGACGGCGTCGAGCTAATGCTGTTCCAGGCCGTTCACCAGGAATCAATAGTAGTTCCAGAGAATGTTGACGCTGTAAGAGCAGTCATGAAGCTTGCCAAGACAGCGGAGGAAACCATAGAGAAGACGGATAAGTCTCTAGGACTTCGAAGAGATTTCTTCTACTAGGCGTCGCCTGATTTTTGTCCCACTACAAGGACACAATTTATTCTATATGGTTAATATGCGACTAGTTTAAACAAAATATTATATGATCATATATGAAAATATACTTGATAGGACAAATAATTCATAAGGCGTTGCAAGATGGTTGACGCGTCAAAATTCGCGGCGGATAGACTTGTTTATTTCAAGGCCTCAGAGATAAGAGAACTCCTTAAGCTTACAGAAGGACGAGAGATTATTAGTCTGGCCGGAGGCCTCCCCGATCCTCGAGTATTCAAGAAAGAGATGTTAGCCGAGATAGCTAGGGAGGTTATAATTGAGCAGGGAGAGAGGGCTCTCCAGTACTCCCCAACACTAGGGGTTACATCCTTCAGGAAAGAACTATTAGAGTTCGAGAGGAGGCATGGTCTAACTATTAGAGATACTGATGACGTAATAGTTACCGTCGGGAGCGAAGAGTCATTGTACATAATCACTCGAGCATTAATTAACCCCGGAGATATCGTGATCGTGGAAGAGCCAACATATCTCGCGGCAATAAACGTATTTAGACAGTATGAGGCTCAGATGATAGGTGTTCCAATCGACGAGTATGGAATGAGAACCGATATACTTGAAGAAAAGCTAAAGCAGTTGAAGGCTGAGGGCAGATTACCTAAACTAGTATACTCTGTCCCTACTGCCCAAAACCCAAGTGGAGTGACAATGAGTAATGATAGGAGAAAGCACCTAGTAGAGCTAGCCTCAGAGTATGATTTCTTAATAATAGAAGACGATCCGTACAGCTTCTTCTTATTCGAGGACGTAGACTTTACATTTATAAAGAACTATGATAAGGAAGGCAGAGTACTCTACGTATCAACACTCAGCAAGATACTCTCCCCTGGACTCAGAATAGGATGGACAATAGGTGACAAGAGCCTTATTGACTTATTCGAGCTCACAAAGCAAGCTATCGACCTCCACACACCAACACTAACACAGTACATTGCCGAAAGAGCACTACAAAAAGGAGTAGTAGATATTACAGCGAACGAAGCACGGAACCTCTATAAGATCAAGAGAGATGTCATGCTGGCAACACTAGAGGAAGAACTCTCAGACTATGCAACTTGGATAAAGCCGATAGGCGGCATGTTTACAATGGTCATACTAAAAGACGAGACCATAGACACTAAAGAACTCCTACTAAAGGCGTTAGACGAAGGAGTAGCCTACGTGCCTGGCAAGAGCTTCTATGTAAGCGACAAAGGAAAGAACACAATGAGACTAAACTTCAGCTACCCCACACCAGAACAGATAGAGAAAGGCATCAGAATACTCTCAAAGGTAATACGGGCAAATGTAAAAGCTCTAGCCAGATAAGAGTGTTAGCATTAATAAGCGGTTAAGCTATCTTTTTCCAGCTTCTCTCCTTATAATACTAGGGTAATACCGATTATATTGTATCGGTGCAGTAAATGCAGGTATTCAACCACGTTATCAGCAAAAGATCACGAAGAAGAATAGTAGAAATCCTAGCCGCCACACGGAGCATGAGAGGACTAGCAGAAGAAATAGGAGTATCCCCAGCAGCAATACATAAGTATATCACGGGAAAAACACATCCCAGCGACGAAGTAGTAAAGAGAATGATCGAGCTAGCCGACTACGAAGAGACTAGAAAAATAGCAGAAGCAATCCTCGACGATCTATCTA
>WAOU01000083.1 GCA_015521095.1 Desulfurococcales archaeon
TGTAGGGACATGTGGGTTTTCTCGCAGTAGAAAACTAATCTATAGAGATCTAGACGTAGTTGAACTACAACAGACGTTCTATGATCCTCCCCCACCAGAATCCTTGGAGAAGATGAGGCGGGAGGCCCCCGAGGAATTCATCTTTACTGTGAAGGCGTGGATGCTTATAACACATCAATATAATCCTAAACTCTGGCGCCGTATCAAAAGAAAAATACCAGGAAAACCAGAGAATTATGGATTCTTTAAGAATACCAATGAAGTCTGGTGGGCATGGCAAGAGACTAAGAAAGCTGCTGAGATCCTAAAGGCCGAAATAATAGTTTTTCAGAGTCCTTCAAGTTTCAGGCCAACGGATGAGAATATTGAAAGAATCAAAGCATTCTTCTCAAGAATTACTCGCGATATAGAGAATGTGCTATTCGGCTGGGAGCCGAGAGGCGAGTGGTGGCTAGACCAGTACAGTAGCTTATTAGAAGAATTCTCCACAAAGTATGGAGTTGTAATAATTGGAGATTATCTTAGGGGAAGAATCCCACGCGTTTTTCCGAGAAAGACAGCATATACAAGACTTCACGGTTTGGGAGGGAGAGAAGTAAACTATAAGTATCGCTATACAGATGATGATTTAATTAATCTTAGAAAAATAGTTGAAAAATTGAATGTCGAGAAAATCTATATTTTATTTAATAATATTTACTCTTATGAAGACGCTGTTCGCTTCAAAAAGATACTAGGATTGGATAAATAATCTCTAAGAGCGCTACTAAAAGAAATGGACCCGACCAATGAGCCGCGGCATCCGCGGCGGGCGACACTATAATATGCCCGTTGGGGTAGCCCGCGGTGAGGGAGGAGGGACGTATAATGTCATAGAGAACCAACTTAGCGGGAAGTTATTAGTGGGATGGGACATGAATACGCTCACGCTTGCATGGGAGAGATGCGATCTATGCGGTCGTCGAGGTATAACAACACGATGTATATATGGAGGAGAGGCGTTAAACCTGTGCCCTTACTGTTTATCCGTCGCGTATCCTAGAAGAGGGTTATCATGCAAGCAACTCTATGCTATTATACCTTCGCTAAGAAGTCTAGTGACTACGCCAAATAGTGATTTAATAAATAGAGTTGACCAGCTAATCACAAGCAAAAGCACTAGCAGGAGCAGTAGAAGAACTAGTTCAAGGACTACGAGAAAAAGGAAAGTCTAGAATGACGGCGCTATGTATATTACGAGTTTTTCACCGTTAGGGAAAGTATATTCGATCTGCATCGGGTAATCTGTTGCGTAGCTTACTTTTACGTTATCAGCGGCTCCCGTTGGTTTGGATGTGACTTCTAGACTCGTCCGGGTATATGTACTCGTTGTTTCCTCGTCTACATCCAGTGTAATTAGCGGATCTCCCTCCTTCATTATCCATTCATATTCCTTCTCTTCGCCCTCTGATTTTACGATTACTTCCTCAGGCTTAGCAATGAATGTAACTGTATCTCCCACGATTTTACTATCTTGGATGATAGTCTTGAAATCATCTGAAAGCATATGGAATCTTGCAGTCGAATCTATCTTTGGCTCTCTTAGCTTGAAGTCTGTTGCTGGAGTAGACGTTATAGTAAATTGTCTTATCAGGCCTGTTTTACGGTCCCTCAGGGATAACAGAAGTATTTGCTGGTCATAGTCGTACTCTATTATTAGATCATCGTTTCTTGTAGCTCTTCTAACAACTTTGTTAAACTCATCTGTTCGTACGATTAAGGCTAATTCTTCGTCGACGATATACTCGTCGAATGAGAGAGGAGGCATTTTGAGTACTGCCATAGTTGTTTTATCAGGGCTCATTATTTGAGCGGCCAGTTGATCAGGAGCGAAATGGAATATTCCCTCATCATTGATTTTGGCTAGGCTCTGTGTTACGTACTTGAACTTTGATGCTGCAGAATATACGATTCTTAGCATATCCTTGCACCCGGAATTCTACTAGTCCAATCTATAGTATTGCGGTTGTTGTCCTATAAAATATGCCCTAGAGTCTCCTATAATGCTAAACCCGGTATCGCTGAGAATACGATGATGGGCTGAACAGCTACTGCAGGTTTATATTCTTGCTAGTTTACGAATATTGTATTAGGTGCTATGGATATGACTAAGGAGATAGTAGTCGAAATAGATATGGGGAAGTACAAGAGCGTTGAGCTCAGCGTAGATGAAGCAGAGAAGCTACTTAGACTTATAGTGGAAAAACTCGGCATAGAGCCAAATGATGTGAACGAGGCGTTTAGGATCCTCAGGAACTTTGACGTGTTCTATGAGACTCAGAGGAAGAAGTTCAAGGATTATCTTGTACCGTCCAAGAGTATGAATGATATGATTCTTGGAAGAGTAGTCGTAGACAAACTAAAACTTATCAAAGAAGGCGGAAAGAACAGGGTAGTTGTAGTATTCGATAGAAGAGTACCTGAAGAAACTATCATAGAGGCTCTCAAGGAGCTGGGATACGCTCCATCCGTCAAACGTTATTCCTTATAAATCAATATCTTAGACTCAAGCCAGAGAGCGTTCAATCCCTGAAGTCCTGTAAAAATGGGGCGACTACTTGGTCTTCTTTGATTTAGAGGTCTTAGATTTTGTTTTTGATTCTTTCTTTGTCTTAGTTTTCTTTGTGGTTTTCTTTTTAGTCGTTTTCTTTGATTTTCCTCTTACGGGACGAGACGTCTCTCTTATATGCGCAATAACCGGATTAACTTTTTCCTCGAATATAGCTCGAGCCTCGCTAAGCGTTAATTCGCCGGCCGAGACCTTTTCCAATAGATCTACTGCTACCAGCATAGCCTCTAGGAATTCCGGGGATACCTTGAACTCCGTTACCTCGATCTCCGTATCGATTTCTTCGATAGGCTCTGCTTGAGTTGATACCATTTTATTCACACCTGGATCAAATTGTGTATACAGGAATATTATAAGATAACTAGGTTTGTTTGATCTCTAGTTTGATGCAAGGACAATATTGTTATCGCAGTATGGATATATTATAAATGATTTATTTGCACGCATAAACTCATGAAGCCTCCAGAGGTCATCGCTAATTCCAGTTATCCCAAGACCGTGGAAAAAGGCTTGCAACGTAACAATGCTTGTATTTGTACCTACAATTATTCCAGATCCTGTATCTATTAGAGTTCTAAGGATACGTGGTTCGTCAATTTTCGGAGTTTTAAGTATGAGTTTCTTGTGTTTATTGAGCAAGCGTAGCATATTATACTCATATGTAATTATACTGGTAAATACACTCTCTTCGTCGTCGACCACTAATAGAATGTTGTTCTCTATAGAGGTCTCCATTATAACGCTCATTAAAGTAAGAAATAATGTATCATCAATACTAGAATCAATAGTGAGACGGAGCTTATCGAGCTTATTGTTTTCAAAGAGTTCAATTCTCTTATAAAGATCATCGATCGTCCTGATATCTCCTTTAGACCCAATACTGACGAAAATAGCACGTTCTTCTCCCAATAATGCGTTAGAAACCAAGTCTAAGAATTCGTGTCCTTGATCTACAATGATTACTCTGTATCGATCCTTAGTACTGATAGAAAGCTCAGCAGATCCCTCTGAGCACACAAAACAGAGATCATAACGGACTCTTCTAACAGTCTTACAATTAAACGGGTCAAAGACTCCGACAATCCGTCCCAGCCTAATACCATTACATGACTTCATCCTAATAGGAAAATGACTTACAAGAGCTATCGAGAACGGAGCAGTAAAAGGATTAGACACGATAACGCCATAAATCAGGGCCCTCTTCGCGTCATGAGCGAATGGAGAGACTAGAATGGCGCTCAGAAATGAAGATAGCAATATA
Organism: Desulfurococcales archaeon; assembly: GCA_015521095.1. Next base: position 3,870 of record WAOU01000083.1, read on the forward strand.
AAACTAGCCGAACCCACTCCCAGGTATTCATAAATTACAAGAGCTAGTGTTAGGGCAACCATTATAGGAGACACATAGAGTTTTCTCCGTCTAAACCTATTGAGATCAGATAGTGGTTCGTGAATTCTACGTCCGAAGAGTCCTATAACTAGTAGAATACCCATGAACAGGAAATAGAGGGTCACAGGAGCAATCCATTCTAGCCCGGTAAAAGACAGAGCAGAGGCAAGTATTATTCCATAGACTATTACTTCGATGAAGCCACGGGCAATTGCAAAAACAATAATTGATATCGATACGACTCCTATAACGCTCACGAGGATTCTTCCAATAGATACAAGTAGATCTCCTAAAACGATACTGCCAACATACCCAGAGAAGAACCCGATAACGATAATGTGAGCTAGAACCAGTATTGCCCCATATAATACGCTTCTAACATTACAAGGATGAATCTCCGCTCTCAAGGCCTCTTCCAAGATCTGGTAATAAGCTCTAGAGGAAAATAATAAGATAGGAGATAGGAAGAGCATGAAAGGTGCACTAGAGTAATGGACGTTACCAGCAGCCTGCACACGGAAATGCTACGTGTCATGAACGAACAAGGATACACAAAGCTTCTACCAATCCAAGAAAAAAGTATCCCGGTAATACTCAGAGGACATAACACACTAATCGTCGCCCCTACAGGAAGCGGAAAAACAGAAGCCGCGCTATTCCCCGTACTTTCCCTCATGTTAAGGAAACAGGAGCTTAAGGCCATTAAAGGAGTCAAACTAATCTATATAACACCGCTAAGGGCTCTCAACAGAGATATAGTCTATAGAATAGAGAGAATCGTGTCCCAAGCAGGTTTTAGTATTATGCTAAGACATGGTGATTCAACGACAAGTGCAAGGAAAAGATTTCTAATAGATCCTCCAGATATAATGGTTACAACACCGGAATCCCTGAATATGTTATTAACAGTGAAAAATGCGAGGAAATTATTTGCAGAGACACGATGGATAATTGTGGATGAGATACATGAACTAATTGATAGTGAAAGAGGAAGCGAGCTTTCCGTCCTGCTTGAAAGACTGCAGAGACTATCAAATCATAGGATACAGAGGATAGGTCTAAGCGCAACTTTATCAAGGAGGTCGATTAGAGAAGCCGTTAAACTCTTAGCATCGGGTAGACGAGCAGAAGTGGTTATCGATCCTTCACCCAAGCTCTATGAGATCGGTGTTCATCCTGTTGACGACGACGGGTTTTGGAAAAATGTAGCGTCAAAAATAGCAGAACTAGTGAAAAATGTGAATGGGAGAGTTCTAGTCTTTGTTAATACCCGTGGAACAGCAGAGAAACTTGGCTCCGCTTTATCTAGGATTCTAGGAGAAGGTCTAGTTCTTGTGCATCACGGGAGTTTATCTAGGTCTGTAAGGGAAGACGCTGAAAAAGAGTTTAAGACAGGGCAGGTCAAGGTTCTCGTAGCGACTTCAAGCATGGAGCTTGGAATAGATATTGGTGACATCGAGCTAGTAATCCAGTTTCTATCCCCCAGAAGCGTAATTTCGATGACACAACGAGCAGGCCGAGCCGGCCATAGATTCGGTGAAACAAGTAGAGCATACATAATTACTTCTAATAATTTGTTCGAGTTGTTGGAGTCCAATGTTATTGCTTTTAGAGCTGTGAAAGGGAATCTAGAAGATCTAAAAATACATGTTAATCCTCTGGATGCGCTCATGCATCAGATAGCCGCGATGGTTCTTGAGGATAGATTAATCGAGATGAGTATGGTTTACGATATTATTTCGAGATCTGGACCGTTTAGGAGCCTTGGGTATGACGAGTTTTTAGAAGTGGCCGAGTTCATGGATAAGTTAGGTTTAGTTAGAATAGTAGATGGTTCAAAGCTCAAAATGGGGAGAAGGACTATCTCTTATTTCTATAAAGTGTCGATGATCCCTGATGAAAGAAACTACACCGTATATGATGTTATAACAGGCGATAAAATAGGAGAGCTCAGTGAGAGGTTTATAGAAGCAAAACTCGCTAAGAGTGAGACCGAGCAGTTTAGATTTGTATTAGCGGGAAGGATCTGGGAGGCTCTCGACATCGATTATGAAAACAACAAAATATATGCTAGGCTCATTGCTGAGGCCGAGGGATTAGTTCCTTCATGGGAAGGCGAGCTTATTCCCGTAGACTATAAGGTTGCGAGAGAAGTCTGTAGCCTATTTTCTCTTTGCATGGTAGACGAGGAAGCTTGTTTGAAATTATTAAAAGAACGAGGTATGAGAGACGACCAGGTTACAAAGATAATAGAAACCGCTCGTTCGACTAAAGCACAGTGGGACGGGATAATCCTAGGCTTCTCGGAGCCCGTTATAGAATCCTTTAAGGATTATATTGTCCTATATACATGCTTGGGAAGCAAAGGAAACTTTGCACTGGCTCTTCTTCTTTCTAAGCTACTTGAACGACACGGTCATAGAGTAGTCTTCGACTATATTCCTTACGCGATAGTTTTCAATGCTCCGTTAAGAATGTCGCCAACGGATCTCAAGAATGCCCTGCTTGAAGCAAAAAAGATGGATCCAGTAGAGAGGAGGATCCTAGTACAAGACGCTGTCAAATCAAGCATAGCATACCAGATACGCTTCTCTCAGGTAGCTAAAAGGATGGGTGTAATCGATCCAGACTCAAGTATCTCGAGGGAGTTAATGAAGAGGATAGCGAGGAGCTATGAGGGCACCCTAGTTGAGATCGAGGCGCTAAGAGAGATAGTCTATGATAAACTAGATTTTAACGCGGTAGACGACTTCTTGGAGAGACTATACGATATCAGGATTGCTCCTATAGGATCAGAATCAAGCTTGCTAAAAGAAGTGTTCTCAAATCCATACCTTAGAAAGGACAAAGCAGTTGACCTTAGAACGGTAGCTATATCTACTCTAATAGAGAGCTACAAGCGAAGAATAAAGAAGAGAAGAGTTCTGCTTCAGTGCGCGAGCTGTGGATACTCGTGGAGTAGAACAGTAGAACTACTAGATAGCGACGATATCTATTGCCCGCGTTGTAAAGCTAGATTTATCGCGCCTCTACCGGATACCGAGTGGGGTCATGAGACATCCAAGATCTTCAAGAAGTATCTTGAGACAAGAAGAAGACCGAGAGGAGACGCTAATAAGAGAATTAACGAGGTCTATGATAGAGCGCAACTCTTTATCGAATACTATAGGGAAGGATTATCTAGGTACGTTATCGAAGCATTAATGGCCCCAGGGGTAGGTCCTAGCAGGGCTCTTAGAGTCATGAATGCATTATTATCTCATGGCGAAAAAGGATTCTATCGAGAACTATTCAAGGCGATCGAGGAATACTCAATGAACAAGAAATACTGGTCTTCTAAAAAGAAGAGGTGAATCCAAGTAGCTAGGATTTTAAATGTTATACTAGATAGAAATCCTTACGGTAGACACTGGGTTAGGGTATCCAGCAAATCATTGGGTTGACTACGATGGAGGAATGTAATATAGCAGTAATAGCCGATTGGGACGCAGACGGAGTCGTTGCAGCTGCACTATTAGTATATGTCCAAGAAGTAAAAGGAGTCTTTCCAGAGAAAGGAAGGCAGAAAGTATGCCTTGTACCGTCCGGTCCACGGAGCATTTCTAAGATACGGGAAGCAGGCAAATGTTGGAGAACAGTCGTGCTCCTTGATATTCCTTTTACTCAGGAAGTCGAGGAAACGATTAAGTGGATGAGAGAAAACTGTAACAGCAAGATCTTCTACTTCGACCATCATAGCTCGACCATAAATGCTATTCACGATCTTGAAGAAAAATACCAGGTATTCGTGGTGGTGGGGAAATCCCCGACATCAATACTGCTTCAGAGATTCCTTGAGGGATTAAATGTAAAGATAACGCCTAGATTAAGAGAATTCATAAAGGCGGTAGCAGTACTCGAGGGCGGTAAACATATTAAGAAACAAATAGAGGCCTCGGAGGGCATCATAACCCTTGCAGCATCAATCTCAAAAGCGTTAAACCAGACAAGGAGCAGAGAGGCCTGGTCAAAGTATGTCAGATGGATATCTAATCCTATTCCTTTTGAAGAAGTAAAGATAAAGATAGACAAAATAATCCCCAGGGCCGGTAGCAGTGAACCTAAGCGAGTAGAAGAGAAAGAGAACCTCGTTAAGCTAGGAATAGAGATATCTAAGACCAGCGATAAAGAAATCAGAAAAGTCGCGATGGACCTGGCAATGTCAGCAAAGAATCTCGGGTATGTCAAGTTTGTCGATGCTAGAGGGGCATGGAGTAAGAGGGGAACCAGTGCGCTTGCGTCAGCCATATACAAGATAATAAACTTCCCTGTAGCGGTTCTAGTCGAGAAAGAGGAAGGATCACGCCTACTAATAATCAGGTCAGGAAAAGGCGAAGCTGAGAGTATACTGTCAAAGCTCTATGATATGGGTATCGTAGAGGATAAAGGTGGACACAGAAACATAGCAGTTGCAAAGGTTAAAGACGAAGTAACGGTCTCTATGCTAGAGAAGAGTCTGAGAAAAGCATCCTTTGAGGCTGCAAAGGAACGCTGGAGGAGGAATATAGAAGAATAGGGTATTAGGGGATCCCGCGCATCTGGTGCCGCGGCCGGGATTTGAACCCGGGTCACGGGCTCGAGAGGCCCGCATACTGGGCCGGGCTATACTACCGCGGCTTCCCCGGCATTCCCATCATTTCCTATCTTATTAGGGGTTTTTGAATTTTCCCGTTTCCATGGTTTCGCTCTGATAATTTCATAAGCTAATATTATCTGGACGAAGTCTATGTTTATCGATGAGTAATTAGCGCTTCTTTCTATAATTACGAAGGGAAGTATCAAGGGATTCGAATAATACGATATGATGGAACCTATGTGTGTGGATACAAGTGCTACGAGCACGTATTTTATGTATAATTCTGATAACGAGATTGTTACTGCGTAAACAATTATAAGGAGACTAATTGTTATGCTCGAGACAGTGGGTTTTCCTGAAATTCCTAGCGTAAAGAATACTAGGCCGATAAAGAACAAGGCTATATATTCAAGTATCTTTTCGCCATTGTATTCTTCTACATCGCTAGAGTCTTCGGCCACATAGTTATTCTGGCTCAATTTGCATCATCCTAGCGTAGGCGTGTTATTCATACTTATGATCCGTGGGGTTATTGATGGGGTGTTAGACTATTATTTTTACCCAGATGTCTACAATGCCATTAATGGGCCGGTGGTGGAGAGTGGTAGAATTAAAACCGTCACTTAAAGAAAAACGCTGGAATCCAGAATACGAGAAAGAACTGTTAGAGACGTGGGAACGTGAAGAACTCTATAAGCCTACTATTGATCCAGAAGATCCTAGGGAAGTAATCACTATCGACACGCCTCCTCCTTATGCTAGCGGTAAATGGCATGTGGCGGGAGCAGCTCATTATGCCCAGATAGACATGATCGCCAGATACTTTAGGCTTAAAGGATACAATGTTCTCGTACCGTTCTACGCTGATAGAAATGGGCTTCCCGTAGAAGTACAAGTAGAGAAAAAGAAAGGAGTATACGCGCATGAAATGGCGAAAACTCCCGAAGGAAGAGAGAAATTCTTAGAACTATGTAAAGAGTTCTTAGACGAGGCAGAATCGGAAATAGTAAAAGTATGGAGACGAATGGGCTGCTCCTTCGACTATTGGAAGAATGGAACAGATAGCCCAGTATACCGTACCCTAACACAAGCCACATTCATTGACCTTTATAGACGAGGCCTAATCTATCAGGACTCCAGACCCGTACGGTGGTGTCCAAGATGCCGCACAACTCTTGCAGAAGCAGAAATAGAATACAAGGAGAAAGAAGGCTATGTATACTATGTAATCTATAAGGTTAAGGAGACAGGAGAAGACCTAGTAGTAGCTACCACGAGGCCAGAACTACTAGCTGGATGTGCGGTGCTCGCATATCATCCTGACGATGAACGGTACAAGAAATACCGTGGAAAGACCGCGATCGCGCCAATATATGGCCATGAAGTCAAGATAATCGAGCATCCCAGCGTAGATCCAAGCTTCGGTACGGGTCTAATGATGGTGTGTAGTTTTGGTGATGAAAACGATGTACGTCTATTCTTTGAATTAGGTTTGAAGCCGAAGTGGCTGATTAATCCAGACGGGACGATGCGTGAAGAAGCAGGTCCAATCGCTGGATTAAAGGTCGAAGAAGCCAGGGAGAAAATCGCCGAGATGCTAGAAAAAGAAGGACTACAAGTTAAAAAGGAGAAAATAAAGCATAATGTTCCAGTATGTTGGCGTTGTAAAACACAGCTCCAGATAATCTACAGGAAAGAGTACTTCTTGAAACAGCTCGAGTTCAAAGAAAAGATAAAGGAGATAGCGTCAATGATTGACTTCAAGCCAGAGATGCATAGGAGAAAACTGTTCGACTGGATAGAGAGCATTACCATGGACTGGCCAATATCAAGGGATCGATATTATGCGACAGAAATCCCGATATGGTACTGTGAGAAGTGTGGATCAGCATTACTGCCTGAGCCAGGCAAGTATTATCGTCCATGGAGAGACGATCCTCCATGGGAAAAGTGCCCGGTATGTGGCGCTGGCAAGGAACATCTCCGTGGCGAAACCAAGGTTTTCGACACATGGTTTGACTCAAGCATAAGCGTACTCTACGTAACTCACTGGATGAGGAATGATAGATTCTTCCAGAAGGCATTCAAGAATACATTGAGGCCCCAGGGACAGGACATTATACGGACATGGTTGTACTATACTTTGCTCAGAGTATACCAGCTTACAGGAAAACCAGCTTTCAGATGGGTTAGAATTACGGGTATGGGTCTCGATCCTCGCGGAAGACCGATGCATAAATCGTTGGGCAACGTCATTGATCCTGAACCTATATTTGAAGAGTATGGAGCCGACGCGTTCAGGTTCTGGGCCGCGATAGCTTCAAGACTCGGCTATGACTACAAGTTTGATTTAAAGAAAGTTAAGACGGGACGTAACTTTGCGACCAAGCTCTGGAATCTAGCAAGGCTAGCCTCAGCATTCCCAGAACCCGAGAACGTGGAGCTAACCATCCTGGACAAGGCATTCTTAGCACTACTAGACGAATACCTTGAAAAAATCGATAAAGCCTATATGAAGCTCGACGTATATGATCCAGCCACTCTTATATATGAGTATGCCTGGGATATCTATGCTAGCCATTATATAGAACTCGTCAAGCACAGAGCATACAATAAGGACGGCTCATTCACGGAAGACGAGCAGAAGGCCGCATGGAAGGCTATACACGTGATCCTACGAAGAATACTAATCGCACTATCACCAATCATGCCTTTCGTAACAGACTACATCTTCCGCAAACTATATGGAAGAACAGTTCACAAGGAGCTCTATCCCTCACCATTCATAACAGACATAGAAGAAAGAAAAGCACTAGCAGAAATCGCACGTAACATAATTAGAATAAACAAAGCAATATGGTTAGCTAAGAAATCAAAAGGAATCAAGTTGTCGCAACCACTAGACAAGCAAGTAGTAATAGCGATACCGAAGATTAAAGACGTAGTCAGGGATCTCGAGAAAATGCATAAGACGACTATAAGAATAGTAGAGAATCCACCAGAAAACGCGGAAAGAATCGAGGAAGACATATTTATTTTATGAATAAGGCCTCGTCCCCTCTTTTAAATTTACTTACCTAACGAGGTGTTTTTTCAAAGTGAAAGTTGAAGTCTTAGATAGGAGAGCAACAAGATTACGGGTACAGCCCGAATCAGAGGAAGATCTCTGGGTACTAAAAACAGTGCTCAGACCTGGAGACCTAGTAAAGGCTAAGACTGTTAGAGAAGTCGCGTTTAAAGGTCGAGGAGAAAAAGAGAGAAGGCCTATTATTGTAAAAATAAAGATAAAGGAAGTAGACTTTCAAGCATTCACAGGAAAGCTACGACTCTTCGGCGTCATTGTCGAAGGTCCTGAAGAATATGGTGTGACAGGCAAGCATCAATCAATTATGGTTACACCGGGTAAAAGCATTGAAATCGAGCGTCCAAAAGGCTGGGACAAAAAGATAATAGAAAAACTGAAATCATCAGGTCCCAAAGGAAGAGCCGTTATTGTTGCTGTAGACTATGACGAATACGCTATAGCTGTTCTTTCAATGCATGGATACAAGATAGTTATCGATGAGGACATTAAACTCCCAGGAAAAGACGATCCTTCCCGAGAGACTATATTGTCTAGAATAATAGATTCTATCGCTAAGCAAACAGTAGAAACGGCAAAAAGATATAATGCAGACATAGTGGTAGTCGCAGGTCCAGGAATGTTAAAAAACATAGTATCAGAAAAAATCAAGCAATTAATGCCGAATATTAGAATAATAATAGACAATGTGTCAATGGGAGGAAAACACGGAGTCGAGGAAGCATTAAGACGGCAAACCATATCACAAGCACTAAAAGATTTCGCTATTACAAGAGCAGAACAAGAATTTGAAGAGATAATGAGGGTAGCAGCAAAAGAACCAGGACTAGTAGTTTTCGGCCTAGATGAGATCCATGAAGCATCATCTCTGGGTGCTGTCGAGAAACTCATAATGGTTGATACGCTTCTTTACAGTCTTGACGAAGAGACTTCTCGAAAAGCAGGCGAGATCCTCGAAAATGCCGAGCGTTATAGAGCAACCATTTTTCTTGTCCCACATGACTCGCCTATAGGCGAGCGATTATTGTTAATGGGTGGGGCTATCGCTAAGCTACGGTACAGCATTGGCCCGGCTCAGTAGCGCCGGCCCAGTCTCATCCCTGTATCTTTACTGGGACAGGTCGAGGTGTCCGGAGTCATCAGTGCCGGGCCAATATAGATATACGGTAGAGGAGTAACGTTATTAGAATGATTCTTTTCTCGAGGATGGTGTCGCGAAATATTTAAGACTCTGCGTGTTCTCGGCTTCAATATGAAGTATGGGACTATTGTAGTGGTTGATATTGGTGGCGAGTATGTCGGAGCAGATAAAGTGTTACATTTTGATAAGCACTGAGGTCGGTAGGGAATATGAGGTTGCTTCTAGTATAAAGAGGAATTTTGGCGATAAGATAGACGAGGTAGTGATAACTTATGGTCTTTACGATATTGTTGTAAGGCTCATAAGCCCCAATCTTAGGTTGATCGATGAGGTTGTCACAGGAATAAGAGCATTGCCCGGAGTAAAAGAGACTGTTACACTCATCGGAGCCTAGCTAAGGGCCCCGTATATGTTTTTAAGAAGATTTTTGTCTGGAGCCGCTATAACTGTCCCAGCTCTATATACCTTGTCTACAGGGGTGTCGAGAGGTCTACCTTCACCGTCTATTAAGTCTCCGCCACACTCTAGTACAACGCCTAGTCCAGCTGCAAGATCGACGTTTCTTAGCTTTGACCGGAGGTCGATAAATGCCGTTCCACGTCCCAGCCCGACATAGGATATTTCTAGTGCTGCGCTGCCGAGGCTCCTTATCTTGTAGCCTCTACCGAGTTCGCCGATTATTTTTGCTACACTATGAGCTGCATCTGGGTGCTCTATGTAGACATAGATGAATCTTTCGGGAGGCTCCTGTTTTTTCACAGGAGAATGTCCTAGGCGGCAGCCATGTCCTCGGGCGAACGATATCGGTTCCCCGTAGAATATAGGCGAGACTGCTCCGGCAACCACGTCTCTAAGCGATTTATTAGAAGGTACAAAGGCTATTGAGACAGAGGCCCAAGGTATACAGTTTAGATAATTCTTGCTTCCGTCCAAAGGATCAACTATTGCTGTAAGATTGCCTCTTCCAATAACTCCTTTTTCCTCCGTGACAATTCGAATATCGTTGCCTAGCTCTGCCCTTAGGCCGGAAACGATATAGTCCTCGGCTATAATGTCAACTCTCACTGTTTCGCCGCTTATTTGTTCTCCGAGTTTCTCGCTTGTGCAGGCGAGATCTCTAAGCATGCCAGAAGCTTCGCCGGCTATTTTGACTGCTACTCTTCTTAGATCTTCGTAGTCGAATTCTTGTTGCAAGCTCGGATCCTTGTAGTCTACTGCGGAAAAACAGGAATTTATTCGCTCTCTTTCAGTTATGAGGGGTGAGATAGTGGTCGAGTAATTCTAGTATGTTTCGAAACGCCTGTATTTCACTATATTAGTGATATCTAGTTTTTCTAGTTCTTTTGCAACTTCATCGGCGTTTTTGGATGCTTTAGAGAAGTCTATGATGAGAGTGCATCCAGCTGTTTCTCCCCGCATTATGCTGGCGCATTTCGATGCAATGATATCAGCTTTATTCGAGGCAAACAAGTTCGCGATTTTCGCCAATGCTCCGGGCTCGTCTCTAAACTCTAGCTCGAACTCGTATACATGTTGCGAGTTCGTAGCGACCGGCGAGACAAGTATTTCTCCTCTATCGATGTCTGCAAGGAGTACAACGTACATGCCTGTTTCAAGTCCTAGTGCTTCTCGGATAGGTTGGGGTATAGTTATTCGACCCTTACTGTCTATTTTTACGAGTGCGCTTATTCTAGGCATATCATTCACCGATATACTACGAGGTATTTCCCCTTTATTTAATTAATTCAATTGTGTGCTTATAGTCGAATAGTTGAACAATGGAGGTAAGCCATTAATCTCTTAGCGGTCCAACCATATGACGCGGACACAGTAAGTGGTGCGGGTGTAGGACATGAAAAAATTATATCGTATATATTATAATACATTCAACGAAGACCTCCACGAAAAAGTAAAAAAACTACTTGGGGAAAGATATAACGCAAAAATAGTCGAGCATAAGTCAATGCTTCATCCCGATTTCAGATATCTTGAATTATACGTGGATACACCTGGCCTCGAAGAGGAAATATCTAACTTGATAAAAACAATTCTAGGAAGCATACATGTGAAGGTAGACTGGATAGATACAAGCAAGTAGCAGGGCTAGGTGGGAACTAATGGTATCGATACAAAACAATCTTGAGAAGATAAAATACGATCAGTTCAAGTTGGAAGAAGAGATAAAAAAGTTCTGGGACGAGAACAAGATATATTATAAGGTAAAGGAGAAGTCGATGAGATCAAAGAAAAAATTCTACTTCCTAGACGGTCCACCCTACGCGTCTGCTAAATCAATACACGTAGGCACGGCTTGGAACAAGGTAATCAAGGACACTGTACTAAGGTACTATAGGATGCGTGGTTATAATGTGTGGGATATACCAGGATATGACACTCACGGTCTCCCAATAGAGGTCAAAATAGAAAAAGAGTACGGGATAAAGAGCAAGAAAGAGATCATCGAAAAAATAGGAGTAGAGAACTTTGTTGAAAGCTGTAAACGATTCGTTGACGAGAACATCAAGGCTATGACCGAGCAGTTTAAGGAGATAGGAGTATTCATGGATTGGGAGAATCCCTATGTAACCTACAGAGATGAGTACATTGAGTCCGGATGGTGGTTGATAAAACAGGCATGGAGGAAAGGCCTACTCTACAAGGGCGAGAGAGTAGTACATTGGTGCCCGAGATGTGAGACAACACTTGCAGACTATGAAGTCAGCGAATACAAGGAATTAAGGGATCCAAGCATATATGTCAAGTTTAAGGTCAAGAACTCGCAGAACGAATATCTGCTTATATGGACCACGACACCCTGGACTCTCCCAGCAAACGCATTCGTGATGGCTCATCCAGACCTCGACTATGTAAAAGTCAAGGTGGATGGAGAAATACTGATATTGGCGAAGGCAAGACTCGAAAAAGTAATGAGCGAAGCGGGTAAAACCGAGTACGAGGTTCTAGAGGAGTTCAAGGGCACACGGCTCGAAGGCCTCGAATATATACATCCCCTAGAGGACCTGGTGCCTGCACAAGCAAAGCTCGCCCCATATCATAAAGTTGTGCTTGCTCCTGATGCAGTTACGGCAACTGAAGGAACAGGTCTCGTGCACTCGGCTCCCGGACATGGAGAGATAGACTACGAAATAAACGAGAAAATAGTAGGGGCCCCACTAATATCGCTTGTAGATAACACAGGAAAGATGACCGAGGACTCGGGAAGATACCACGGCCTATACTTTAGAACCGATGCAAATAAGGCAGTAATAGAGGATCTCGAAAAGAAAGGTGCATTATTCCACAAGGGAAGTATAATCCACAGATACCCGGTTTGTTGGCGGTGTAAGACACCTCTCGTACTAAGAGCCACAGAACAATGGTTCATAGCGGTTAGAAGGCTGAAAGAACGCCTAATAGAAGAAGCTAGATCAATAGAATGGAGGCCGAACTGGGCAACTACACGATTCATAAACTTATTGAAGGAAGTACGGGACTGGGTAATAAGCAGGCAGAGGTTCTGGGGCATTCCATTACCAGTATGGGAATGTAGTAGCTGTGGATACAGACATGTCATAGGCTCAGTAGACGAACTAGTCGAGCTAGGAGGCCATAAACCAGAGCAATTGCATAGGCCGTGGATTGACAGGGTAACATTGAAATGTCCTAAATGCGGCGGCGTAATGAAGAGGGTACCCGATGTTTTAGATGTATGGTTCGACAGTGGTATAGCATTCTATGCAAGCCTCAGCTATCCAAGAAACAAGGAGCTCTACGAATCCCTAAAACCAGTAGACTTCATAGTCGAAGGCCACGATCAGATAAGAGGATGGTTCTTCAGTCTGCTTAGAAGCGGAATAATAGGCTTTGACGAGAAACCGTACAAGAGGGTCCTTGTACATGGTTTCGCACTCGACGAGAAAGGTAGAGAAATGCACAAGAGCCTAGGCAACTATATAGAGTTCAAAGAACTAATATCGAGGGTTCCCAGAGACGTGATAAGACTATGGGCAATGAACAACACCATTTGGGAAGACCTTAGATTCTCGTGGAAGAGTATGGATATGGTCTGGAGATCGTTTAACATAATATGGAACGTGTTCACGTTCGCATCAACATATATGAGCATCGATAACTTCGATCCGGAACAAACCAAGCTAGAAGACGTGGAAGACGCCTTACAATTCGAGGATAAATGGCTCCTATCAAGATTCAATAGGCTCTTAAAAGAGTACCACGAGGCGATGAAGGACCTACGGCTCCACGAAGCCGCGAGAATAGTAAAAGACTTCCCGGTAGAAGACATAAGCCACTGGTACATTAGGCTCATAAGAAGACGCGTATGGGAAGAAGAAACGACGAAGGGTAAGCTTGCAGCATACACCGTACTCTACCATGTACTAAAGGGATGGCTCCTAATGGCTTCACCATTCATACCATATACCACAGAATACCTATACCAGAAACTGATAAGACCCGCAGAACCCAGCCTACCAGAGACAATACATCTTCTAGAGATACCGGAGCCAGACAATAAGTGGATAGATGATGAAGTAGAACAACTAATGGATATAGCAAGAAAATTAACAGAAGCATCCGCAGCAGCGAGAATGAAGGCAGGAATAAAACTTCGCCGTCCGGTCAAGAGATTAATCATAGCCGTAAAGGATAATTCTCTGAAGGATACGATTGAAAGAGCTGCTCAGATAATCAAGGATCTAGCAAATGTCAAAGAAATAGAGATTGTTGGAATCGATTACTTCGAGAACATGAAAGTATACGGTGTAGAGCCAAACTATAAGACCATGGGTCCGGAATTCAAGAAGATGCTGCGGAAAGTAATAGCATATATCGAGGAGAACAAAGAGAAAGTAGCAAAAGATATCGTTGAACACGAAGAGCACAAAGCAGAGATAGAAGGTGTGCCCATAAAGATACTTCCAAAGCATGTAGAGTTAAAAGTCGAGTATCCGAGCTGGCTGAGCACTGTTGAGACCGATATAGGGATAATTGGAATAGACACTAGACTTACAAAAGAGGAAATACTAGAAGGATATGCTCGGGAGATTGTTAGAAGAATACAAGCGATGAGAAAAGACCTGTCACTGCCAGTAGATGCATATATTGAAGTATGGTTAGAGGCGGATCCCGAGTTTATCGAGGCCGTAGAGAAACACAGAGACTATATAACGACCGAGACCAGAGCTAGGAATCTACAAATAGATAAGCCACCCAAAGAAGTCTACCAGAAAGAATGGGAGGTGGACGGGAAACGGCTACTGATCGGAATAAAGAAGATCTAATCACAATATTTCCCAGCGAAATTCATACATTCGCCTACTGTCCAAGAAAATACTTCTTCTCTATCCATATACCTTACAAGCATCCTCTATCTGCTAGAGTAAGAATGTTCATGGGAACGATTTTTCACTTAATAAAAGGGTTTTTCAGCAAAAGAAAAGGCTATAGTGTAGAGGAAAAAATAGAATATAGAGTAGGTAACGTCAAGCTTAGAGGAAGGCCGGATGCATACCGGGTTACTGGCAATTCAATTGAGATAATAGAGAGAAAATCAGGAAAAGGGCCAAGGAAAGGGGTATGGTTGAGTGATTCACTTCAAGCAACGGCTTACGGACTAATGCTACGTAGGAATAATGAAAGAGTAGTTCTCAGGATAGAATACCGGACTGCGAAAAGAATATCAGAACTAGATAGCGAGAAAATAGGACTCTTGTTCCGGGTCATAGACGACATTGTCCTAGTTAAGAAGTATGGGATAGTTCCATACGGCGACAGGAGACCGGCAAAGTGTAGTAAGTGTCCCTTCAAGGAGCTATGCGAAGCACTAGAACGTTTTGAACAAGATATAGGTATAGAGAACATGTATCAACCTGGAGAATACATCAAGGAAAAGAGAATAGATCTGAGCTTCGCATATGGGTAGGAACCACAACCAAATAACCCTTCGCCGTCAAGATCAATCCTAACGGTGAGACAATACCACAAATCGGAGGAAAGCACAATGAGCGTTACTGGCACGGATAATATTGCCCAAAAAGTACGAGAAATATACGAAGAAGTAATTAGATCGGATCTCGAAAACCCAGTAAGAAACATTGATGCCGCTCAGAGAATACTCGAGAAAAAATACGGCCTCATCGTAGACAAGAAATTGATCTCCCTCACCTTTGCAGCATTCATGAACGGAAGACCAGTACTCTTCGAGGGACCTCCAGGCACCGGGAAAACAGAGATCGGAGAGGCACTACTCGAGCTATGGAGTGGAAAGAGACCGTTTGTTCTACCGTGCAGCGAGAACTATGACGAATACAAAGTGATAGGCGACTTCCATCCGCTACTTGCAATGAAGGTAGGATTTAACGAGGAGAGCTTTATACCGAGGCCTATACTTGCCTCGATAATACTAGATACAGGGATCCTTATAGACGAAATCAGAAGGAGCAGCGAAGAATTTCAAAACCTGCTTTTAGATATATCTGATAAACGACGTGTAATAGTGCCAGAACTAAAAAGAGTATTTAAAGCGTCGGGGGATGGGTTCCAGATAATATTCACGAGTAATCCCGAGGATATAGCACAGAATGAATTAAGCGATGCATTTCTCCGAAGAGTAGTCAGAATAGAATTCAATTATCCCCCGAGATATATAGAATCCAGAATTATTGATCTCAGATCGAGAAAAGACGTCACTATACCGGGCTACATCAAGGATATAATGATGAATGTTATAGAGTCTTTAAGAAATGCAAAGCTAACGTATAAGCCAGGTACAGCGGAGTTCGTTATGTGGGCAAGAATGTCGCAAGCAATAGCAAAACTTAAAGGAAAACAAGCAGTAGACATCGATGACATCATTTACGCGGCGAAAACCATTCTCGTGAAACGTCCAGAGGATAGGGCCGTTATCCTAGAGGTACTGCGGTCGGTGACAAGCATTGATAACACGGTACTCTCTTGAAGAGCTAAAGACCATACTATTAGAACTGGCAGACGAGTTTAGGAGAGAAGGCGAACGAATAGGCACAGGAGAGGTACTTGTTTCATACTCATTATCAGAGAACTATATGGGATTATTGGGCAAGAATTGGCTTGACGTCGATGAACTAGTGTTAATTATCAAGTCGTCTTGGACAACGCTGAAAAAAGATGAAAATTATATTCGTGAGAAGATTCTGAGCATTACTCAAAACGATAGATTTGAAGAGAGAGTAAAGAAAATACACCAAGAGATCATGAAAGAGCTAGAAGTCCTGGGAGCGAGGCCTGGAACGCATGTATCAATTAAAAGATTAACTAGACATGCAAAGAAAAAAGAGCGCGTCAAGATAAAATCAGCTTACACGAAGTTGAAGAGAATAGGAGCTATCAAGGGTCCTCAAGGACACGAAAAAATAGCCGATAACAGGGCATTATGGAATATAGCATATAAATTAGCTAGGGAAGGATATAGTGATTTACTTCACGCTGCCAAGTCGATGAAAACAAGACTAACAAGAGACGAAATATACCTACAGATAGAGTCAAAGATGGGTTTCGACGACGAGTATTTGTCTAACCTGTCAGAGTCGGCACTTCTGAAAATAGGAGAAGCAGCCATAAAGAAACACGATATATCAACGGCAAAGAAAATAGCTAGGACAGTGAAAAACCGTATACTCGAAGGACGACCTGTGAGGGATCCGGAACGGATACTCTCGTTTCTACAAAGATCAAAAGAACTAACTCCGGAAATAGTCCAAGAAATGGTAATGAGAGGAAACTATGTAAATAACATCTCTATCGAAATGCTATCTACAGCGCTGGAATCGATGGATGAAGAGAAAGGCGCATCTCTCCTAGCATCCTACCTTAAAGACTTAAAAGATACCGATATCGAGGCCCTCCTAGGCAGGATCGATCCTGAGCTACTCTGGAGATCGAAACCTCCAGCCACTATAAAAGGAGATAAAAAGACGCTTTTCCAAGCAGCAATATATGCGGCAAAAGCACTAAGAGAAGCAAAGACATATGCTTTATCTCTAGATCCTGCCCGTGCAGACATGTCGGGTTATTACATTGACAAAACTAAGAAACTGTTAAAGAATATCGGGGATGGTACACGGTTAGGAACATTAAATAAAGAAAAAGTAGAGGTATTGCTGGAATCGGCAGAGCTTATAATAGGTCATACAGAGTCTCTGGCGAGCGGTATTCCAGTTGCGATGGACGAGCTTGAACCCATACTTTTAAGAATGGAGTACATGGAGGCTGTAGAAATCCTAAGAAGACTCTATAGAAGTTCTACTGAAGAGGGAAGAGATAGAATTGTTATGAGCTTGTCTCGGATGCTTACAAGGCTTGCCTCGAGGAATGGGCTCTCATTAGTGTCGAGAAAATATAAGAATAACTATGGTGTTAGGCTCGATCTCAGGGCATCACTATATAATATTATAAGAATGTCTCCACGACCATTAGTATTCTGGACAAAGCTTAAGACGAAAGAACTCTCTCTAGCGATCGACACTAGTTCAAGTATGAAGCCCTATGCATCTTGGACAATACTTGTAGCTTCATTGTTCTCTAAACATATACGTAAAATTGTGACTTTCTCACATGAATATACTATATATAATGGTCCTTTTAGTAGGAGAAGTCTAGCAGAGATATTATTAAACATGGATTTCTACGGTAGAACGAATATATCGAGTGCTATAAAAGCCGTCTCGGAGCCAACACGTAGGATCATAGTCGTTACAGATCTAGAACAAACAATAGACGACGAACCGCCTTGGATGGTTGTTAGAGACCTAGTTCAACGAGGTAGAATGATTGTTTTCATTGTACCCGAGAAACACGATCTGGATATGAGGAAGAGAATTGTCGAGGAAGGCGGGCGAGTTATTGTGGCTAGGACGCCTAGGCAGGCTGCTAAAAGAATACTTACACTCATATCTAGGTGATAAGGGTATTATAGCGCCGGCTCTAGAGTCTTTATATATCTGGAGACCTAGAATTCCCTGCGGAACGTATTAAAGGAGCTAACTACTCCGTCTCGATGAGGGGAGAAAAGAAGTGGCAGATATGGAGATTCCGCCAGAATGGAAGAAGTTCAGGTATAGGGGGAAGAGCCTAGAAGAACTACTGGAGATGCCTCTAGACGAATTTGTAAAACTGCTTCCGTCGAGGCAACGTAGGAGTCTGCTAAGAGGATTTACTCCTGCTCAGAAGAAGCTTCTACTAAAAATAAGGAAAGTAAAGAAGAAAGGGAAAGTCGGCAAAGGTAAACGTGGCCCAGTTATCAAGACCCATGTTAGGGATCTTGTTATTCTACCTGAAATGATAGGTTTAACTATCGCGGTATATAATGGGAAAGAATTCGTCCCCGTAAGAATCGTCCCAGAAATGATAGGACATTATCTAGGCGAGTTCAGCCACACAACGAAGATCGTCACCCACGGAGAGCCCGGTCTCAAGGCAACAAGAAGCAGCCTCCACGTAGCGTCGAAGTAGTGAGGTGAAAGATCATGCCAGTATGGAAGTATAGTTTCAAGTTCAGGGATGAGTCAAAGATCGCAAAAGCCATGCTCTGGGATGTTCCTGTCCATCCCAAGGTAATGAGAGAAGTAGCAGAAGCGATAAGAGGCATGAAGCTGAAAGACGCAGAGAAATTCCTAGAGAGAGTTATAGAGAAAAAAGAAGCCGTGCCTTTCAGGCATGCCCACAGAAAACAGGCTCACAGGAGAGGTCTAGCCGCAAAATGGGGCTGGCCTGCCGGAAGATACCCTGTTAAAGCCGCCAAGTACATGTTGAGGCTATTAAAGAACGTTGAGAACAACGCTGAAGTAAAGGATCTAGACCCTGAGCGGCTCAAGATTATTGCAATAGCTGTACATAAAGGGATAGTCCTTAAGAGGTGGATGCCCCGAGCTAGGGGCAGGGCAACTCCAAAGAACAAGACTCATAGCCATGTCGAGATAGCCGTCATGGAGGTGGGGTGATCGAGACATGACAAAGATAAAGAAACACTTCCTTAAACAAGGGATTCTCCAGGCTATGATAGACGAGTACCTAGCCCAGAACTTCTATGAGGCAGGATATAGTGGCGTAGTTGTAATACAGTCGGGTCTAGGTTCAAGAGTGCACATTTACGCGGAGAGACCAGCACTCATAATAGGAAAACGTGGAAGCACAATTAGGAGGCTCCAGAATATCTTCAGTACAGTATTTGGCCTCCAGGGAGTCCAGATAACAGTAAGCCAACCCGAGAAACCCGAACTAGATGCAAGAGTCCAAGCATTCAGAATAGCTAGAGCAATTGAAAGAGGATTCCACTTTAGAAGAGTAGCATTCGCAGCACTAAGGAGAATAATGGCAAATGGGGCAGTTGGGGTCGAGATAACGATCAGCGGAAAGCTGACGAGCGAGAGAGCAAGATTCGAGAAGTACAGGGCAGGCAAGGTCTATAAGGCAGGACATATTGTGGACGAACTCGTAGATAGGGCAGTTGCACACGCTAAGCTTCCTAAGGGAGTCCTCGGAGTAGAAGTAATAATAGTGAAACCAGGCAAGCCAGGCGACTATGTAAGAATAAAAGAAGAAAGCGAAGTCGCAGATATTATAAGCGAGCTTAGAGAGCAGTTAGAGGAAGCCGAGTTGCCTGAGGAGATCCAAGAAATGATAGAGTCAAAAGAACAAGCACAATAAAATAAATGGGGGGATAGAGAATGGCGAAGCACAAGATCAAAGCAGAAGAGCTAAGAAAGATGAGTAGAGAAGAGCGAATGAAACTATTAGAGGAATTTGAGTCTGAACTAATAGTTCTCCGACACAAGGCAGCCACAGGGGCACTAGAGAACCCTGGGCGTCTACGAGAACTAAGAAAGAACATCGCAAGGATACTAACTATTAATAGAGAAGAAGAACTAGGCAGGAAGAGTTGAAGCACGACGAGAAAAACATCTTTTTCCACGAGTTGATAGGTCTTAGAGCCCGTGTAATTAGGGCTTTTAATAAGTCCCAGGAGGGATTAGAGGGGAAAATTTTCTGGGAGACCGAGAGGAGCCTCCTAATAAAAAAAGATGACGGGGGACTAGCCCGTATCCTTAAGCATGAGGTGCTCCTTGAGCTAGAGCTTCCGTCTGGTAGGAAGATTATTGTAGGCGGAGACTATTTATTTGGGGATCCAATAGAAAGAGCTAAGAGGATAAAGAGGGTAAAGTGGAGGTAGCAAGAATGCCCAAGCCAAAAACCGTGAAAAACCTAAAGATACCGGGTGTTGAGCCACCCGCAACCATCTGTAATGATCCAAACTGTCCATGGCACGGTAGCCTCCGTGTGAGAGGAGTACTGCTAGAAGGAAAAGTCGAAAAAGTCAGAGCGAAGCGTCTAGCAATAATACGGCACACATACATCTACTTCGATCACAAATACAAGAGATACGAGAGGAGAAGCAAGAAGATCGCCGCACACTTACCAGACTGTATATCAGTGAAGCCAGGCGACACTGTTGTAATAGGAGAGACACGACCAATATCCAAGACAGTTAAATTCGTCGTATTAGGCGCTAAGAAGACTACATAAACCCCCAGTATTACTCTCGGATAGGGGGATGAGGAAAAAATGCCAAAAAAGAAGAAGTACGGAGCCGTGGAATCTAGAAAGGGTCTTAACCCAGGCCTTCAAGTAGGTAGCTATGTAAAGGTAGCTGATAACAGTGGAGCAAAAGAAGTCATGATAATAAACGTCCCATACATAAAGACAAGGCTAAGACGGCTACCACAAGCAACGGTAGGAGACCTCGTAGTTGCCACAGTGAAGAAAGGTACACCACAGATGAGGAGACAAATAGTATATGCCGTTGTAATTAGGCAAAGAAGACCCTTCAAGAGGCCAGACGGCACATGGGTAGCCTTTGAAGATAACGCCGTCGTCATCGTAAGCGCAGACGGAACACCTAGAGGAAGCGAAATAAGAGGACCCGTGGCTAGAGAGGCCGCCGAGAGGTGGCCCCGTGTCTCAAAACTAGCCACAATCATAATCTAGGCGTAAAATGGAGGTGGAGTGAAAATGGCTAGGTTAACAACCAGCAAACAACCACGTAAACAAAGGAAGGCATACTTTAATGCTCCTCTTCACAAGAGACAGAAGCTCATGACAGCGCCTCTAAGCCCCGAGCTCAGGGAAAAGTACGGTGTCAAGAATCTCCCAGTAAGGAAAGGAGATAAGGTAAGGATAATGAGAGGAGACTTCAAGGGCCATGAGGGAGAAGTAGTTAGAGTAGACCTGAAGAGATATGTTATATTCGTAGACGGTGTAACAATAGAAAAGGCGGATAAAACCCCCGTGTTCAGGCCAATACATCCGTCGAATGTCATGATAGTCTCTTTAAAGCTAGACGATGAGTGGAGGAGAAGAATAATCGAGAGGAGAAGCGGGAAAGAGGTAGAAGAAGGAGTAGAGGAGGCCGAAGAGGCCTCGGAAGAACAGGCCGAAGAGAAAGAGGCATGAGCTAGCGGAGGTGGAAGATCATGGCAAGAATGGGAGGACAGAAAAGACTAAAGGCTCTGGCGTCGCCTGTATTCTGGCCTATATCCAAAAAGAAGCAGAAATGGGCCGTTAAGCCTAGACCGGGCCCTCATGCTCAGGAGAGAAGCATACCTCTCCTCTACATAGTGAGAGACATACTACAGTATGCAAGCACCGGTAGAGAAGCCCGAAAAATAATAGCAGAAGGACACTTCAAGGTAGATGGTAGGATAAGAAAAGACTACAAGTTCCCAGTAGGCTTCATGGATGTAATCGAGGTCGTCGACACAGGAGAAACCTACAGAGTAATGCCTTATCCAACAAAAGTCCTCGTTCTCCATCCTATACCTAAAGAAGAAGCACACCTCAAACCAGTAAGAATAGAGAACAAGACAACGGTAAAGGGAGGCCACGTACAGTTAAACCTCTACGATGGTAGAAACATCCTAATACGTGTAAAGGATCCGAGAAAGCCTGTAGAGGACGTATATAAGACCCTAGACACATTGCTCATAACACTACCAGACCAAAAGATAGAGAAGCATGTGAGGTTCGGAACAGGAAAACTAGCGATAATCGTAGGTGGAAGAAACGTAGGTAGAATAGGTAAGATAGTAGACGTCCAGAGGGCATGGGGTAGAAAGAGGAGCATAGTAACACTCGAGGATCTCAAAGGAGAAAAATTCCAGACAAGTCTAGACTACGTATTCATAATTGGTGAAGAAAAACCCTTGATAAGCCTACCGGAGGTGGCTAAGGCATGAGTCTACCATTGGAGTCAGAGGAGATAACTAGGATACTGGAAGAATGGAAAAACCCTATGAGAAAACCCAGAATAGCAAAAGTAACAGTTAACATAGCACTAGGATATGGAGGAGAACGCCTAGTAAAAGCAGCAAAAGTACTAGAGGAAATCACGGGCCAGAAGCCCGTATTCCGAAAAGCGAAGAGGACAATAAGAGCATTCGGTGTAAGAAAGGGCGAGAATATAGCAGTCATGGTCACACTGAGAAGAGAAAAAGCGATAGAATTCCTCAAAAAAGCATTCGAGGCGGTAGGCTATAGGGTGAAGGCAAGTAGCATAGACCAGCATGGTAACATAGCTTTTGGAATAGAGGAGCATATCTTGATCCCAGGAGTAAAATATGATCCCGAGGTCGGTATCCTCGGAATGGACGTTATAATTACCATCGAGAGGCCAGGGCACAGAATAGTGCGTAGAAAGAGGGCACGCAAACAACATATACCTCTCCGCCACAGAGTGAGACCAGAGGAAACAATGGTGCTACTAAACGAGATGTTCGGAGTAAAATTCGTTTAGTCGAGGTGGATAAGTGATGGGCAAAGTAAGGCCACCGAAGCCTAAGAGGATGGGAAGAGGCGCGCAGAGATGCATGCGTTGTGGAACAAGAGACGCAGTTATCCAGAAATATGGACTATATCTATGCAGGCAATGCTTCAGGGAGATAGCACCTCTTTTAGGCTTTGAAAAGACTCGGTAAAGAAAAGGGGTGAGGATGACATGGTAATGCTAGACACGCTAGCAAACGCATTAGCAACGATCCAGAACGCTGAGATGCGCGGGAAATCAGAGGCAGTTATAATGCCAGCTTCAAAGCTAATAGCCGCAGTTCTACGCGTGTTGCAGAAAGAAGGATACATTGGAGAATTCGAGTATATTGATGACGGCAGATGGGGCAAGTTCAGGGTCCAGCTTCTTGGTAGAATAAACAAGACGGGAGTAGTAAAACCCAGAATCCCGATAAGCTATAAGGAGCTCACAAGGCTTCCAGAGAGTCTCAGAAAATACCTCGCAAGCAGAGACATAGGAGTACTCATACTAACCACGAGCCAAGGAGTAATGACTCATAGAGAGGCTCTAGAGAGAAAAATAGGAGGATTCGTAATAGCATACGTCTACTAGATCTACTCCCTGTATTTTTATTATATTCTTCTTAGAATTTCACGAAATCCTTTCCTAGCACTCCGCAGATAGGACACTTCTCCGGAGGCTCCTTTCCTACATATGTGAATCCGCAGACGGGGCATACCCAGATATATCCTTCCAGTGGCCAGTCCTCTCCCTTATCAACGTATTCTTTCGCCTGTTTGAAGAGTTCGGCATGTATTTTCTCCGCTTCTAAGGCATACATGAATGATACCATTGCTGCCTTATCTCCTTGAAGTTTGGCTATCTCAAGATAGGCGGGGTACATCTCGTTGACTTCGAATTCTTCGCCTCTTATTGCAAGTTCTAAGTTCTTCGAGGTGTTTCCAGGACCGATCGGGACGTCGGCTAATGCGTGTGCGTCTTCGTTGAAGTCTCTCAGTCTCCGATAGTGGTTTGAGGCATGTACCTTTTCGGCGTAGGCTACTGCTCTAAAGAGTCTAGCTACGTTAGGGAAGCCTTCCTTCTCGGCGACTTCGGCAAAAATCAAGTATCTCATATGTGCCATGGATTCTCCTGCGAAAGCCGATAGTAGAGCATTCTTAGTCATTGGACGAGGAGCCATAATGCATCACGTCAATAGATATTGTTCGTTGAAGTAAAATATAAAATATGATGTTAAAATCTTGTAGCGGTGTTATTGTTTCTGTCCGGTTTCTCGTATTACAGAGGGATAATAACTATATTCCCTTGTCTACAATTGGTGGAGAGGGGAGAGGAAGACCTATTAAGAAGGTAGTACCGCCTGGATAACGCTGGGTAGGTGGTAGCGGATGGCAAAAGATGTCCACATACAGAAAATAGTAGAGATCCCAGAAGGGGTAGAGGTCGAAATAGAGGGCTCAAATGTAACTGTCAAGGGCCCGAAAGGAGAACTAACCAGAGAACTCCCGGTTCCTAGAGGGATACTAATCTATAAGAAGGATAATCAGGTAGTCATAGAAACATTCTTTGCAAATGCAAGAAAACGTGCAATAGTTGGAACACTGGCTGCACACATAAGGAATATGATAACTGGGGTCACGAAAGGATACAGATATAAGTTAAAGATAATCTTCAGCCACTTCCCAATGAACGTTAAAGTAGAAGGAGACAAGCTAGTTATAAGCAACTTCTTGGGAGAGAAAGCTAGTAGAGTGGCTAAGATCCTTCCAGGAGTCACAGTCAAAATAGACAAGAAAAACAACGATATAATTGTTGAGGGCATTGATATCGAGAAGGTTGGTCAGACAGCGGCAAACATAGAGCTTGCTACCAAGATAAAAGACAAGGACAGGAGAAAGTTTATGGACGGAATATACATCTATGAGAAGGGGGTGGCTCAGTAATGAGCGAAGAAGTTAGACAACAACTAAGAGAGAAAAGGAAACTACAACGCAAGCTTGCAGAGAGAAGAAACAAACCAGTCTTCAGGAGGTATCTCTCCTGGAGATTCTGGAAGTTTGAGAGAAGGGAGTATTGGAGAAAGCCGAAGGGCAACGACAGCAAGATGAGGCTACAGCTCAAAGGATATCCGCCAATAGTAAAGGTAGGATATCGGACCCAGAAGGAATTAAGAGGGCTTCATCCAAGCGGCCTAGAACCCGTATATGTGAATAATGTTAAGGAGCTAGAAGGTCTAGACCCCAAGAAACATATTGTGGTCATCGCACATGCAGTCGGGCTAAAGAAAAAACTAGAAATAGTGAAAGAAGCCGAGAAAAAAGGTCTAAAAATCGCGAATCCATAAGACTCCGGTAGGTGGAGAGGTGTAGTATATGGACTACAGGCTTCAAAGAAGGCTCGCGGCCGAGATCCTAGGCGTGGGAGAGAGCAGGATCTGGATAAGCCCGGATCCAGAACACGAGGAAGAGATCTCTCAGGCAGTTACGAAAGCGGATGTCATGGCGTTGATCAAGCAGGGCCTTATACAAGTTCGCCCTAAGAAAGGCAACTCGCATAGATGGCTTGAAAGGCACAGGCAAAGGCGCAAGGGAAGGAGAAGAGGATATGGACGTAGAAAAGGAAAACAGACAGCGCGTCATGATCCAAAGAGAGACTGGATCACACGGATCAGGAAAATACGCAGATACCTTAGATGGCTAAGGGACCATGAAGTCATAGATAGAAGGACTTATAGACGGCTATATCGTCTAGCAAAGGGAGGTAGCTTCAAGAACTTAGCAGATCTTCGCAGGCATATGATCGAAGAAGGAATACTCAAAGGTGAACAGTAATGGGGCATGGACCAAGATACAGAGTACCCTGGCGGAGAAGAAGAGAAGGAAAAACAAACTACTATAAGAGGCTTAAACTAATCAAGTCAGGAAAGCCTAGATTCGTAGTAAGAAGAACTAACAAGTACATCATAGTACAGGTAGCAGAGGCCAGGATAGGCGGAGACAAGATAATCGCCGCAGCACACAGCAGAGAACTAGTAAAACTTTATGGATGGAAAGGAGGAACAAAGAACACTTCAGCAGCATACCTAACAGGCATGCTAGCGGCATATAGAGCATTACAGAAAGGCGTAAAGGAGGCAGTACTTGACATAGGGCTACATGAGCCAGTGAAAGGCTCAAGGGTTTTCGCCGCACTAAAGGGAGCAATAGACGCAGGACTAGAAATCCCACACTCAGAGGAAATACTTCCAAGCGAGGATAGAATCGCGGGCAAACATATCTCGGAGTGGGCCAGCCAGCTAGCAAGCAGTGATCCTGACTTCTACAACAGGCAGTTCTCTGAGTACTTGAAGAGAGGATTTAAGCCGGAGGACCTACCTTCACACTTCGAGGAGGTAAAGGAGAAGATACAGCAAGAGTACGCGTCGCAGCAGTAAGGAGGTAGATGAAGATGGCATATGCAGGCACAACACTGGAGGAATGGGTTCCAAGGACACGTGTCGGTAGACTAGTAAAGGAGGGAAAGATAGCCACAATAGACGAGATATTCAGACAGAACCTTCCAATACTAGAGCCAGAGATAGTCGATATACTACTTCCAGGACTAGAGCACGAAGTAATAGACGTTAAAATCGTACAGAAAATGACCGACGCGGGAAGAGTCACAAAATTCAGGGCAGTAGTAGTTGTAGGAAACAGGGACGGTTATGTGGGTCTAGGAAAGGGAAAAGCGAGACAATTCAGATTCGCAATTGAGAAAGCCACAAGAAACGCAAAGCTGAACATTGTACCCATAAGAAGAGGATGTGGAAGCTGGGAGTGTACATGTGGAGAACCCCACAGCGTACCCTTCACAGTAAGAGGTAAAAGTGGAAGCGTCGAAGTCATACTCAAACCAGCTCCAAAAGGCACAGGTCTAGTAGCAGGAGACGTAGCAAAGAAAGTATTAACGCTAGCAGGGATAAAAGACGTGTGGACCATGACAAAAGGAGAAACAAGAACAAGCTACAACTTCGCGAGAGCAACATACCTCGCTCTCAGAAACACCTACAAGTTCGTGACCCCACTGGACTGGCTAAGAACATAGCATTGAACTAAAAGGAGGTGAAGAACAATGGCGTTATATGCAGTAATCAGACTAAGGGGGACAGCGGATGTTCACCCCGATATAGAAAAAACCCTCTATCTACTAAGGCTTAGAAGAAAATACGCCGCATCACTCTATCACGACAGCCTACCAGGAATAGTAAACATGCTGAGAAAGGTCCAAGACTGGGCAACCTGGGGAGAAATAGATCGAGAAACCCTAATCAAACTACTCTACACTCGAGGAAGAGTACTAGGAGACAAGCCATTGACAGACCAATACGTCGCAGAGAAACTAGGCCTCTACGGAGGAATACCAGAGCTCGCAGACAAGCTATTATCAGGAGAACTATACTTCCACAAGCTAGACAAGTATGGGATCAAACCGTTCTTCCGGCTTCACCCACCAAGAGGAGGATTTAAGAAGACAATAAAGAGACACTACACAAACAGCGGAGAACTAGGATACAGGGGATCCACAATAAACGAGCTAATAATAAAAATGCTCTGAGCTAGGAGGTGTGTCAGAATGGTAGTAAGAAGAAAGAAGAAAACAAGAAAGCTAAGGGGAAGAACCAGAACCATGAGCTGGGGACAAATAGGCCAGCACAGGAAGAGTGGATCAAAAGGAGGAAAAGGAGCAGCAGGACTAGGAAAACACGAATGGACATGGACAATAAAGTATGCTCCTACCTGGTTCGGAAAACACGGGTTTAACCCGCCAAGAATAAGAGTAGGATACAAGCCGGTAGTATTGAACCTCTACCAGCTCGAGGAACTAATCATAAAACAAGAACTAGCATCAAACGTGCCCCAAGAAGAAGGCAGAATAGTAGTTAACCTAGAATCTATGGGAATCCACAAACTCCTAGGCAGAGGAAAGATAACAAAACCAGTAAAAGTAATAGTACCATACGCAAGCGAATCCGCCATAAAGAAGATAGAGGAAGCCGGCGGCATAGTAGTAGTAACCGGCAAAGAAGAGGAGTAGCCTACTCCCTATACAATCTTTTCTCATAAGAAAGAATGATCCACTACGAGCATCCTCGTTTGCTTATTTCATATATTACTAGGTTTCGACGCATAATCCATCGTCCTTAACTAGAATTATTATCCTCACAGCAACAATTCTTCTTGCCCGGGGTAGAGATTCTATGGAGAAGCCCTGTAAAAGAGAACTATCCATATCAGACACAGTAATTGAAACAGTACGCCTCGTAACAAACACACACATTAACCCGCTAGGAATACTTCACGGAGGAACAGTCCTGAAATGGATGGTGACCACAGGAAGCATGAGTGCAATGCGTGTCGCGAGAGGACCAGCACTCCTAGTACATATGGACAATGTGTTCTTTATTAATCCCGTTAGACTAGGGAAAAACGCCGTTATAAC
>WAOU01000084.1 GCA_015521095.1 Desulfurococcales archaeon
ATGAGGCTTCCCGGAAATACTGGCTCCCTACTTATTACGAGGATATCCACTGGGTCTCCGTCTTCTTCAAGCGTCCCAGGTATAAAGCCATAGTTAAACGGGTAAGACATGCTAGTGTATAGGAACCTATCAACGGCGACAAGGCATTTTTCCTTGTCAAACTC
This sequence comes from Desulfurococcales archaeon, assembly GCA_015521095.1. Next base: position 165 of record WAOU01000084.1, read on the forward strand.
GTACTTAACACTGCTATTCATCGGTATCTCGATAATAGCATTAACTATTTCGGGAGCCTTCTCTCCAGGACCTAGACCCTCTAAACACGCCAATAGCATCACCCCTCCAAGTTCCCACTTAATGGCCGACAGCGATATTTAAATAGTCGACAACGATACTAACAAGGTTCGAAGAGAGACGACCCGTTCGGGGAGGAGGATGAATATGAGCAAGCCATTCTATGTGAGGTTCGAGGTTCCGGAAGAACTCGCGGAGAAAGTATACGAAGCAGTAAGAAAAGCACGTGAATCAGGGAAAGTTAAGAAAGGAACTAACGAGACAACAAAAGCATGTGAGCGTGGAATAGCAAAACTAGTAATCATAGCAGAAGACGTGGACCCACCGGAGATAGTAGCACATCTACCGATACTGTGCGACGAGAAAAAGATACCATATGTCTATGTACCAAGCAAGAAGAAGCTAGGAGAAGCAGCAGGAATAGAGGTACAGGCGGCATCAGCAGCAATAATTGATCCTGGAGTAGCAGCATCGCTAGTAAACGAGATAGTCGAAAAGGTGAAGGAGCTACGCAGCAAAGCTGGAGTCTAACCATAGCCCTTTATTTCCCCTGGATATCAAAAACCCACCAAGGTAGCTAGAGGTATGCGGGTGCAGACGAGTGGCTGAGAACAGACAGTTCAAATACATAGTCAGAATTGCTGGCACTGACATAAATGGAAAACTAAAACTCGTATACGGATTATCTGAAATAAAGGGTATCGGATATACTACGGCGCTTGCAATAACCAGGCTATTGGGATTGGACCCGTTTATGAGAACTGGATTCCTTACAGAGTCCGAAATAAAGAAACTAGAAGAGGTAGTAAGGGACATTACACAACTAGGACTTCCAGCATGGATGTATAATCGTAGAAAAGATTATGAAACAGGAAAAGATAAACACCTGATAGGATCCGAACTAATATTCCATGCGAGAAGAGACATAGAGAGAGAAATACGTATAGGCAGTTGGAGAGGTGTAAGACACAGAATCGGACTAAAGGTAAGAGGACAGAGGACTAGAACAACAGGAAGACTAGGAATGACAGTAGGAGTAAAGAAGAAGAGGTGATAAGAAATGGGAGACCCTAGAAAGCCACGGAAAAAGTGGGAAGGACCAAAACATCCATGGATTAAAGAAAGACTCCTAAAAGAAATAGAGCTTGTAGGAAAATACGGGTTAAAGAACAAAAGAGAACTCTGGAAAGCAGAGACCATGGCGAGAAAACTAAGGCACCGTGCAAGAAACCTCCTTGCAATACCTGAGGGAGAAAGAGAGAAAGCTACACGAGTACTTCTGGAAAAGCTATACATAATGGGGCTTATCGAAAAAGATGCGACTCTAGACGAGATTCTTGGACTAACAGCAGAACACATACTTGAGAGAAGACTACAGACAATCGTGTACAAAAAGGGTCTTGCCAAGTCAATATATCATGCAAGACAACTAATAGTCCACGGCCACATAGCCATTGGAGGCAGACGAATAACCAGTCCTGGATATCTAGTTAGAAGAGACGAAGAAGACCTAGTCGGGTACGCTCCTGGAAGCCCATATAAAGAGCAAGAAGCACAGTGAAGAGATCTAGGGGGAGAGGAAGATGGCGTTTGCTGGAAGAGACCTCAAATGGGGCGTAGTCCATATCTATAGCAGCTTCAACAACACAATAGTACATATAACAGATCTAACCGGAGCAGAGACTGTAGCAAGAGTATCTGGAGGCATGGTCGTTAGAGCCGACAGAGAGAAGCCAAGCCCATATGCTGCTATGATCGCTGCAAGTAGGGCAGCACAACAGGCTATGGCAAGAGGAATAGTGGCCGTGCATATCAAAGTGAGGGCTCCAGGAGGACACGGTCCCAAGACTCCTGGTCCGGGAGCCCAAGCCGCTATAAGAGCCCTTGCAAGAGCAGGATTCATTATTGGAAGAATCGAAGACGTAACACCGATACCGCATGATACAACAAGGAGACCAGGCGGTAGAAGAGGTAGAAGAGTCTAGCCGCCTTTTTACCAAAAACACATCCAATTATTATCTTCCAATTAGAGTTATTCGTTGTGGTGGTTTCTGGTGGAAAAGAAGAGAAGCCTCGAAATAATATCACTAAACGAGCAGAGGATTACAGTGTACGTTGAGGGTTATAATCTATCCCTACTGAATGGCGTGCGTAGGACAGTGTTATCTCATGTACCTACTATGGCGATAGACTTTGCTTACTTTTACGACAATAATACAGGTGTACCAGACGAGATAATTGCGCATAGGCTTGGTCTCATAGTATTTGATTCTAACGAAGCACTAAAGAAGTATAAGAGTCCTGAAGAATGCAAGAATGCTGATGAAAAGGATTCGTCCTGTTTCGTCGAGATATTCTTAGAGAAATCGCTAAGTGATGATGCGGATACAGGTGTATACATTAAGGCCTCAGATCTAATTATAAGCGATCCAGATGTTAAACCCGTGTATCCAGAGACACCAATAGTATACCTTGCTCCAGGTCAAAGGATCCATATGGTAGCATATGCCAGGCTCGGAAGAGGAGCAGAACACGGAAAATGGATGCCGGCATCAGTCTCAATACTTCAATACCTACCAAGGGTAGAATATGACGGATCGAAGACAAGCGAGGAATGCATAAAGTGTGTCGAGGCTTATCCGGATCTCGCAGAGAAACTTTCTAAAGGAGAGAAAGGAGTTATCGAGTATAAGAGAAACATCAATACTAGCGCCTTACGATACTGTGCAGACTCGAAGGATATCTGCGGAGACGCGGTAAAATTATATTATGATGAAAATAGATTGTTACTCACAGTTGAAACCACGGGGGCCCTTCGCCCCGAAATAATAGTCGCAGAGTCTATTAATACCCTTGAGGCACGCGTTAAGAAGGTACTGGAGGCTGTGAAGAAAGCAGGAGTGGTGGAAAGGCAATGAAGAGGACAGGGCCCACGAATATACTGGTTAGGAAAACGGCGGAGGATCTAAAAAAGACAGGAAAAAAAGAAGGTTCAAACGCCTGGATAAAAGTAGCAGAACTATTACTCAAACCTACAAGGCAAAGAGTTGCCGTAAACTTATCTAAGATCAACAGATATGCTAGAGAAGGAGAAATAGTAATAGTTCCAGGAAAAGTCTTAGGAGCCGGGAAACTAGAGAAAAAAGTAACAATTGCTGCATTGAGCTTCTCTGAGACGGCACTAGAGAAAATAAAAATGGCTGGTGGTGAAGCCTTAACACTACAGGAGGCTGCTCGAAAGTACCCCAAGGTATCGAATGCAAGAATAATAGTCTAGGAGGTGGAGCAAGATGAGTCAGCAAGCAGAAAAACAAAAAGTAATCGTGGTTGACGGAACAGGTCATATCCTGGGCAGACTTGCGAGCATAATAGCCAAGAAGCTCCTAAACGGTGAGAACATAGTAGTAGTAAACGTCGAGAAGGTAGTTGTAAGCGGGAGACCCAGCGAGGTTGTAAAACAATACAAACAGACGATCCTTCCAATTAGAAGCCACCATAAGCATAAGTGGAGGCCCAAACGTCCACGTAGCCCGGTAAGATTATTCAAGAGTACAGTGAAGGGAATGCTCCCTAAGCACAATAAAAGGGGACGTGAAGCCTTCAAGAGGCTCAAGGTCTACATAGGGGTTCCCGACGAGTTTAAGAACAAGGAGCTTGTAAGGTTTAAGGAGGCTGACGCCTCAAGACTAGCAAGGGGATACGTGGAACTAGGTAGGATAGCAAAAGAGCTCGGTTGGAAGGGTGAGGTGCAGTGATCAAGAAAATTACGATATCTACGGGTAAGAGGAAGAGGGCTATAGCAACAGCGATTATTAGGCCAGGAAACGGAAAAGTTCATATAAACGGGATTCCAATAGAGCTATGGCCAATCGAGATGGCTCGGCTCAAGATGATGGAGCCACTACTACTAGCTGGAGCAAAGATCAGAAGCCAAGTAGACATAAGGGTTAGAGTAAAAGGAGGAGGATTCATGGGCCAAGCGGATGCAGTAAGAATGGCCATTGCAAGGGGCCTTGTAGAGCACTTTAGATGTGAGGGAGAAGACGAAGAATGCAAAAGAATGAATGCGCTTTCACAAGCACTAAAACAGATATTCGAAGAATACGATAGAACAATGCTTGCAGGCGATCCAAGAAGAACCGAGCCAGAGAAATACATGAGATATAGTGCTCGTAGGAGATGGCAGAAGTCGTATAGGTGATCAAATTATGCTTCCTCCAGTAAGATGTTTCACCTGTGGAGCCCCTCTAGGCCACGTATGGGAGGAGTTCAAAGCAAGAGTAGAAGCTGGAGAGGACCCGGAGAAGGTCCTCGACGACCTAAAGATATACAGGTATTGTTGCAGAAGAATGCTTTTCACATCCATAACCTACGTGGAAGAGATAGCCAAGTACTATACGCTTAGAGCTAAGAAGCTCAGAATAGTAGGTGGTGTGTCATGAGCGTGCAGGCGAGAGAACTACTTGTCCCGGCAGAACTCTATAGGAGAGCAGGAGTAGTATTCGGTACACAGATCTGTACAAAATACATGAGACAGTTCACATACAAGATCCTTACAGACGGATTCTACCTACTCGACGTCCAGAAAATCGACGAAAGACTAAGGATCGCCGCGAACTTCCTGTCAAAATTCGATCCTCAAAAAATCGCAGTAGTATCTGTTAGACTCTATGGACAAAAACCCGCTAGAATGATGTGCGAGCGTGTAGGATGCAAAGCGATAACAGGCAGAGTCATACCAGGAATATTCACAAACCCATACCTAGAACACTACATGGAACCAGACGTGGTTCTCGTGACAGATCCCAGAACAGATAGACAAGCTCTAGCAGAGGCCTCAAAGATAGGAATACCTGTAGTCGCATTTGCAGACACAGACAATAAGATAGAAAATATCGATCTAGTAATTCCTGCAAACAACAAGGGTAGAAGAAGCCTGGCACTACTCTACTGGATAATGACGAGGGAAATCCTAAGAAACCAGGGAAGAATAGGTCCCACAGATTCCCTGGACGTAGAATACGAGGCATTCATGGCTGGTAAGATAAGGAGGTAATAATTACCCGAGAAACTTTTTCCCAGAAATCTAGGTTCAGTTATTGTTCTACGGGGGACTCCAATAACATATACTTGGGCAAGTTGCCAAAACCGATATTTTCATCTAATCCTCCAAACAATAATTTCAAAGTCCAACAACACACTAGTATAGTATAGGGTGCCAAGATACAATGACGTACACACGTATAAGGAGACCCGCGCATGCGGGAACATTTTATCCAGCAACAAAAGAAGAACTAGTAAAAGCAATAGAGTACTCATTTATGCACCCGATCGGACCAGGCAAATTACCTATAAAAGAAGGAGAGAGAACCGATAGAAGAAGTATCGGATTCATAGTCCCACACGCGGGATATATCTATAGCGGCCCTGTTGCGGCTCACGCATATTATAAACTCTCTCTCGAGAAGCCTCCTCAGACGATAGTCCTTGTAGGACCCAATCATAACGGCATAGGGATCGGAGCAGCAGTGTATAAAGGGGACGCATGGAGAACCCCACTGGGCGATGTAGAGGTTGATATGGAGACTGCAAAACTATTGGTTGAGCACAGTAGCTATTTTGGCTTCGACAGCGATGCACACATCTATGAACACAGCCTAGAGGTTCAGTTGCCTTTCTTACAGTATATTTATGATGGGGAGTTTAAGATTGTTCCAATAACAATATACGTTCAGACACCAGACGTAGCCAGAGACCTAGCATCAGCCCTGGCTAAAATCATAGAAGAGAACAAGATAGATATGATCTATATTGCAAGTACTGACTTCAACCACTACGAACCTCATGAAATATCTGTCCAGAAAGATCTAATGGCGATAAACGCTATTCTAGAACGAGACGAAGAGAAACTATACCGCTTACTAGATGAGCATAATATAACAATGTGTGGGCCAGTAGCGGCAGCAGGACTTATTAGACTTTCTAAATTACTGGAGGGGAGCACGCCTAGGCTCCTCAAACATGCGACATCTGGGGACATAACAGGAGAAAAAGAATGGGTAGTAGGATACGCATCAATATGGTTTCCCCAATAAGATATAATCCTAGTACGTTTCCCGGGTGAATCCTTATGCCTCGAGCAGAGCTACACGTGCCCCTCATAATATTGGGTCTTCCACTAGAGAAGAGTGAAAACCCCTATCTAGTCTCGCCACTCAAAAAGAGGTTGATCATAGAATATGAGATAAAAAACGAGTCTAGAAAAGAAATATCAATAAACATTGATCAGCGTATCGATGATCTACTCTATAATTACACTAATAATATTCTAGAAGCACTTGAACTCACGGATACTACTGTAAAGATAAGAAGTATATCAAACGAGAAGCTACCAAAAGGAGGATTATATGCCGCATTATCAGCATTCCTTCTCTACAAGATAGCCGATATACATGGCGAATCACTAGAAACCTACGAGATCATAGAGTATGCCCGTCTATACGACGTTTTTGAGCCTTCAAGTGGCTGGGAATATGTTATCGACGCACTTAGATACAGTGCAATACAAGGCGGAACAATAGTGTACCGAAACGACGAGGAATATGGAGACATATCTCAGGCTAAGATAGAATGGTTCGCAGATGTCAAGACGGAGAAAGTTAAGAGCCAGAGATATAGTATGGAGGACTATGGACCAGACGTATATGGAGCAATAATACATCTCATAGGAACCATTGTTCTTGAAGCTGCGATGCGCATAAAAGAAAGCAGTGAAGACGACCTGATGAAAGTCTTGGAGCCACTTATTGGGGCGAATAATAATATAGCCGAGCTATTTTGGCGAGATTTAACGAGAAAGAAGACAGGGTATTCGAATGTCATATTTTCGCCTGGGCTTCCCGGGGAATTCGACATTATATATTTCTAGACGAATATAATTTGTGGGGGAACAAAAGACATGGCCACCACACAGAACAAGTGCAAATCCATTGTAGTGAAATTTGGTGGAAGCGTCATCACAGATAAATCGAAAAGCTACACGATAAAACACGACGTTCTCGATAGACTAGCAAAAATAACAAAGGAATACTTGGAGGAAGGAGGAAAAATCGCGATAGTACATGGAGGAGGAAGCTTCGGACACCACGAAGTAAAGAGAATAGAAGACGAGAAAGGAGTCCTAGAATCATCTGATGCTCCACAAATACAATACTCGATGCTCCTGTTGGCCCTAGAAGTATCAAAGACCCTCCTGAAACACGGCATACCGGCCGTACTACATCCTCCACATACGCTCTGCGAGAAACCTACTGTAAAAGACTGTAGAATGTCGCCAATAATACGAGATTATGCACAATCGCTCGTACCCGTAACTTACGGGGATGCAATACCCTACGACGACAAGATCTATATCATAAGCGGAGACGATCTGGCGGCAGCCCTCGTATCAATACTCAACACTGATTGCCTAGTATACGTTATTGATGAGCCAGGAGTAATGACAAGCGAAGGCAAAATCCTAGAAACACTCACGAGCCTAAAAGATCTTGAATTAAGAGAAGATAACAAGATAGATGTAACGGGAGGTCTTCGCAAGAAACTCGGGACTGCACTAGAACTATCCCATCATTACAGGGGGACAATAATAATAACTAATCCAGACGGCTTCGAGAAAATCCTTAAAGGACAAGATATCAAAAGCGTAGGAACCGTTATTCGCGCTACTAGATCGGAGGACTAGAAAAATGGACGACAAGCACAAACTCACGCTCTCGAGAAAACTAGACCATATACGCATAACGCTAGAAAGAAATGTTGAGTCAAAAGAATCAACTCTCCTAGAATACGTCAGGTTCGTCCATGAACCACTTCCGGAGTACGATCTTGAAGATGTATCCTTGGAGACCTCTTTCTGCGGGAAGAAACTTGGAGCACCATTAATGATCACAGGTATGACTGGTGGACACCCTGAAACAAAGAAGATAAACGAATCCTTGGCTCGTATCGCCGGAAAGCTTGGGCTTGCTATTGGAGTAGGTAGCCAAAGACCAGCGTTGAAAGATCCTAGCCTCGCCGAAACATACAGGATTATGAGGGAAGTCGCACCAGAAGCATTCATCGTCGCCAATATAGGAGCCCCTCAACTCTCCCTGAAGGAATATGGTATAGAAGAAGCACAGAAAGCTGTCGACATGATTGACGCTGATGCTCTGGCAATACACCTAAACGTGGGCCAGGAGGTATTCCAACACGAAGGCGATCCATACTACAGGGATGTAATCTCCAGAATAGTAGAGATATCCGAGAACCTTACCGTTCCAGTGATAGTGAAAGAAACAGGAGCAGGATTATCCTATAGAACGGTCCGCGTACTTTACAGAATGGGAATAAAATGCTTCGACACAGCTGGCCTAGGAGGAACGAGCTGGATAAAAGTAGAGGCCCTAAGAGCACCAAACACTGAAAACTATAGGTCACCCGGCCGTCTAGCAGATTACTGGGGTAATCCGACTGCTATATCCATAGTAGAGACGAGAACAGCCGCTCCTACAGCCTGGATAGTAGGAAGCGGAGGGATAAGAGACGGATACGACGCAGCTAAAGCAAT
>WAOU01000085.1 GCA_015521095.1 Desulfurococcales archaeon
GTGATACCTAAATAACCCTCCTAGGAAACATTATTTGTTGGCTCGGGAGTGCCGGGGTGCCCGAGCGGACCAAGGGGACGGGCTTGAGACCCGTTCCCCCACACGGGGGGCGCGGGTTCGAATCCCGCCCCCGGCGCCATGGGGGACTATTAGCTGTCCTGGCCCTGTCTCCTCCACATCCTCGGATAGATTCCTGGCTCCATTATGATTCTCTTCGGTTTCACAGCTATTCCTTTCTCTGACTGGATAATTGTTTCTGCATCCATCTCTGCAACACCTAGTCCGATGAACTCTCCCTTTCCTGTGAGCATCGCTACCGTGTCGCCTTTCTTTATCGTGTCCTGTACCATGACAATTCCGGGTACTGCTAGGCTTGCTCCGTGGACAATGCTTTCCACTGCACTATCTCTCACTACTACTTTGGGTATATGGCATACTGAGTACTCTCCCGGTAGAACTACTTTCCGTAGTAGATCCTCTTTCCCTTCAAGACGTAGACGTATAAGTGCCATTGCGACATCATGCATTCTGACGAGGTTCTTGTCTTCATGGAAGGGGCCTGTTCTTATTCTACGAAGTTCTCTCATATGGGCTCCTACGCCTAGGACTAGGCCTACATCCCAGCATAATTTACGCATGTAGGTTCCTGCCTCACAATCTATTCTGAGGAGAGCGTATTTTCCGGTGTATTCGAGAAGCTCTATTTCGTTGATACGTTTTTTTCGCAGTGCCCTTTTCACGCTACTTCTTAGTGGCGGCCTCTGATATATGACTCCTGTGAATTCTTCTAGTACCTCTCTAAGTCGCTCTTCGGGAACGGGGCTGTGAAGCTGCATGACGCAGATGTATTCTTTGCTTGAGTGTATGATGTTTCCGACTACTCTCGTCATGCGGGCAAGGGCCACGGGTAGTACTCCTGTTACTTTGGGGTGTCCCCGCCCCGGTCCTATGTAGACCTAGGGCTCTAGGGTGCCCCCGTGCCCTGCCCGCTTTATGTTGAACATTTTCTTTATCCATGCTACTACTTCGTGGCTTGTTGGTCCTGGAGGCTTGTCGAGGTTAATTACACCATATTCTATGTATTTTTCGAGTGGTCGCTCGTAGGGGAGCCAACCCCATTCGGGGCTTGTTGGCTCGTCTATTTTGATAAGCCAGTTAGCTTTGTATCCGCAGAATTCGTTTATTGAGTTAATGAACTCCCGGCCTTTCTGGGTTACGTCTATGTCCATTCTTTTCTCTCCTCCTAGTTCTAGTTATTGTCATCTATGAGGATCTATTATATCTTGAGAACTTGGCTTGGTATACTTCTAGAAATGGAGGTTGTAAGCAATCTATATAATATTTATTATGAAAATAGTTATTAAATATTAGACCTATATGGCCGGTGCTGGTTTAACTCTTTCTCTCATGAAATCCACGAGTCCAGCACTAGTTATTGCGTTGAGTACTTCTTCATCAGAGGCTCCTTTACTGATTTCTATCTTTTTATCGAGAGGCTCTATATGGTCGATGTTTGCACGTCTTCTCCTTACACCTGTAAGCTGCTTAGGACCTGTTATTAGTACAAAGTTCTCATCAATGATATCTACGATAACACATTTTCTACCGGCTTCTCTTCCGTATACCTTTACACACAGCCTTCCTACTTCTATTGCTGGCATTCTGTCTCCCTCCATACACCGGATTCGTCTCTAGAAGGTTATCCCGATATAAATATGATTCTTTCGTCAAATCTCACAAGTAGCCTAGCTTCTTGAGCTTTAACCTAACAAAGGACTCGATAACGTGATAGACCTCGTCCACGCCCAGCACGCTTGTATCCACTACAATATCGAACAGAGAATAGTCCAGTAAGTCAAAGCCATAGTATTCTTTAAATCTCTTATATTGGCTCAACTCTCTTGTAAAAGTCTCTCTTATTGTAGTCCACTTATCTTTCTGTTCTCTTGAAACTATTCTCTGTGCGCGTACTAGTGGATGAGCTTTTACTAGTATACTTATATCTGCGATCCCGGCTAGTACCCAGGCTGCAAGATGACTATCGATAACTACTCCTCCTTTTCTAGCATATTCAAGAGTGGTCGAGTCTATGAGGAAATCTATCTTTGGGTCTTTCTCGGCTACTCTGCTAAATTCCTCTAGAGTATAGCCTAGCTTCTTTGCAAGTTCCCTGAATATCTGGCCCGTAGTATAGTATTCTAGTCCAAAATCCTTGCTTAGCTTCTTAGCATATGTCGTTTTGCCTGAGCCTGGAGGGCCAGATACTACTATTACTGGCCCCTTATTACGGATATTCTTAGTAGTTCTGCTAGACACTTCGGGCAGAGTACACCACCATATGGTCTTTCTGGTCTCTTACTAGTTTTGCTTAGATGCCTTAGCTTGTTGGGACGGAGCCTTGGTACCGCGTTTAGTCGTCGTCCACACCTCGCGCATCGTGCTGGGCCGGGTTTTCTTTTTTCGAAGTGGACCGTGGTGCGTCCGCCTGGGAGCCTAACGCTGACCCTTCGTAGGCTCCTGCTTCTATAGGCGGGCCTCACCACGTTTGTCCACCTCCGTGATGGTTCGCCAATATCGGATGATATTGGTGAGGCGCTATAAGAAGGTATCGCGCATTGCTAGGTAGAAGACCATATATGATATAAAGTATAATAGAAAGGACGGAATCACAAGGCCGAATTCTGACTCTATAGAGATTAATGGAATATAATATGGAGCGGGAAGGACAGGAACAATATAGAAGAATATAATGCTTCCCGAGACATAGCTTGCCATTAATAGGAGCATTTTTACTATGATGCTTCTCGTCATTATCCTTTTTGCTTTCTTATACTCGGACTCCATTGCTCTAAGCTTCTTCAATATCCTTTTGCTCTTCCTAGACTCGTTTCTAAGAATTCGATACTGTGAGATAACCTCGATGGCTTTCTCTATTGCTTCTCGTGGATATATGCTCCTGTATATCATTGCAGTACTATAGACGAGCAGTAACGGGAGGATCACGATGATTAGCGGTAACGGATTCATTTCCTTGTTCCTCCATGAACCCGGTGTATTCTCTTGAAATTATTTAAATTGTCCTCTAGGATCTTGAATAGTGATCTTCAACAATGGGAACATTCTTGAAACCGTCGGAAAAGAAATTATAATATTATAGGTTAAGCATGAAGCCTAAGAGTTTCTGAGCCGCTTCTTCAGCCTTTCCTTCTTCGTTTTCTATTATTGCTACTGTACTAGCATAGTATGTTGCGCTGGCGAAAGACGCTGCTCTTGCATAATCCATTAGTTTTGCTACTCCGACTGCTCCTCCCATGTCTTTCCTGTATCTTGCTGTATCCCTCTCTTGCCTCTGTACTATTACTTCTGGGTCCGCTTCGATGACAGCAATCATGTCGGGCTTTAGTTCATCTATTACGTGCCTAGGCAGACCCGGCCAGTATCCGGCTACTGTTTTTACGAGTGCGTGTGTATCGATTATCAAGTAATCATTCTCGCCCAGGTCATCGGCGTCGTTTATTATGCTTCTCGCGGCTAGACTTTGGAGCTCTAATTGTTTCCTTAGAGGTAGCTTCCTTAGCTCGTCTCTGTCTTTTACTATTCCTTCTTTTATAGCGTAATTTAGCATCGCTGTGCCAAAGTTGACTATTTTGAGCTTGATGCCTTTGCTCTCCGCTAATTCTGCTAGTTTCGAGATAACGGTAGTCTTTCCTACTCCCGGGACGCCTGTTACTATAACGACCTTGAACTTGTTCCTCATGGCTTATCCCTCGCCTAGTAGCTTCCTCAGTAGCGGGAATGTCTCTAGGGCTCTCTCATAGCTTATCATTGTATAGTACTGATTTATAATACCGACCGCAAGGAGTATTCCTGTCCCTGTACCATAGGCTCCGAATATGTCTGCTACAACAGTGATTATAGCCACGATTATACTGCTTAGCAGTGTTAGCGGATAGATGTATTTTGATAGGATTGACTCTAAGATCTTCGGATTTCTCCTCATTCCGGGTATTTCGAGGCCGCTTTTTATTAGTCTATCCGCTTGTTCTGAGGGGTTTAGACCCGCTAGTTCTACCCACATGTATCCAAATATAATTGACATTATAGTCCAGCTGATCACGAATGTTACTGTCCTGATCGGGTCTGAGACTGCAGTAATTATTCCTCTTGGCGGGCTAATATAGTAGACGAACTGGTCGTATGCTTGGTATATTGGGTGTGTTGTTCCTAGGAAGTTTCCTATTATTCCTCTGAAGAGTTGGAGGTCGGCTACTAGTATACCGACTAGTAATATGGGTATGTTTGTTACATACATGAACTGTAGTGGTACCTTTGACCTTATACCCCTCATCCTTGGAGAGGTGACTGGGATCTCTACTCTCATCGCTTGGACGTATACTAGGAAGAGTATTATTGCAAGTGTTGCCACGAGGCCTGTGAGATCAGGGTATCCTCCTGGCCTTGCAATAATCGTCGGAGAGGGATTCTGTATTAGTGCAGGTATAAAGCCGTATGTTTCTGCTACTTGGGGGATATAGCCTAGGAAGCTCCACATTACCTGGTATGCTACTCCTGCCAGGATGAAGAGGCTTATCGCGCTTCCTATACCCCAGCCCTTCTGGAGCATCTCATCCATGAGAATGACTATAAACGCGGCTAGTGAGAGCTGCGCGATAACAAGGATCTTTATTTCCCATGAGGGGGTTATGTTGGTTCCGGCCCAATACTTGTTTCCTAAGACATACATTGTGGCCTCGAAGATTGCGAAGAATATGGCCAGACTTTTCTGTGCGGCGGTGAATGTTTTTCTAGCATCTGGATCCGATAGGTCGATGTCGATTATTTTCGCGCCTGCAAGTACCTGTAATATAAGTCCCGCCGTGACGATGGGACCTATACCAAGCTCCATCAGCGTACCCGCACTACTGGCGAAGATAATCTGCTGAAGAGTAATCCTAGACTCAGTGACCTGCTCGGGTATTCCATATAGAGGAATATTAGTCATAATGAGATATAGAACAAGGACAACACCCGTCCACGCCAATCTCCTATATAGCGATGGTTTCGGCACTGGCTTTTCTATGGTAGGAAACCTATCAGCAATTGCTGCAAGTATATCCAGTACACCCACATTGATTCACCTAATCGTCGATTCCCTGGAAACCGCCTTGTAGACCTATGGATACCTCTCGGGGAAATAAATGAGTAACCCTGGGCTCGAAATATTCTTAATAACCTGTAATTGGCTTAGACACCTATAATTGGCGAAGGCGCGGGGGTGCCCGAGCCTGGTCAAAGGGGTCGGGCTCAGGACCCGATGGCGTAGGCCTGCGTGGGTTCAAATCCCACCCCCCGCACCATCCTATACTGGTTGTCATATTCACTAGAACGGAACAAGCA
>WAOU01000086.1 GCA_015521095.1 Desulfurococcales archaeon
TCAATAGATCAGACGACAGGACAAATCGCAGGAAGAGTAGCAGCCAAACTCGGACTCCCCTTCATCAGTTACGCGAGAAAGATCACTATCAACGGAAACAAAATAGTTGCTGAGAGAGACGTAGAAGACCACATAGAGATAATGGAAGCCTCGCTACCCGCAGTAGTGAGCGTAACCCAGGAGATTAACGAGCCTAGACCACCCACACTGTTACAGATTAGGAGAGCAGGGAAAAAGCCGCAGAAAACACTAAGCGCGGCCGATGTCGAACCAATACCAGAAAGAAAGAAGGAGCCAGTAGAATACAAGATCCTGACCGTAAGCAGAAAACAAGTCATCATAGAGGGCGATACACTCGAAGAGATCGCCGAGAAGCTTATAGAAGCTCTCGAGAAGGAGGGCGTTCTCTAGGGGGTGAATAGGAATGGTTGACGCAATAATTGTGGCGAGCGGTGTTCAGGAAGTTAAAGAATCACTCTCAGCAATCTCCAGCCTTGGAGACGTGGAAGTCCTATTCTATGGCAAGGATGCCGACAAGGCCGATGAAGTAGCCAAGCTAGGCGTAAAAGTATACGTTCTAAAAAGCCAGCATCCTGGCGCTCTATTCAATGCTGTCAAGAAACTATACGATGAAAAACAACCCAAAGTAATAGTAGGACACGGCACAAAGAACAACAGAGACGCACTCTCAAGACTAGCAGGAACCTACGACCTTCCAATGGCTACAGACGTAATAGGCGTAGAGTTCAAAGACGACCACATCATATACAAGAGAGGATTCCTCAGCGAAAGAGCAATCGCCACAGAGAAAATCCCATATCCAGCCATCATACTAATCAACGCGAAAGTATTCGAACCAGTTCAAAGAGAGGGCTCAGGCAACATAGAGGAGATAAGCGTAGAAGAAGATAGCGTAAAACTACTAGAGATAAAACCGAAACAGCTAAGCGGAATCAACCTAGAAGACGCCGAGATAATAGTCGGTGTAGGAAGAGGATTCAAGAAGAAGGAAGACCTAGAACTCGCATTCAAGCTAGCAGAACTACTCGGCGGACAAGTAGGAGCTAGCAGACCTATAGCAGCAGACTATAAGTGGCTACCAGAAGACGCTTGGATAGGAATAAGCGGCAAGAGAGTGGCACCAAAACTATATATTGCCGTAGGTATTAGTGGTGCTCCACAGCACATGGCAGGAGTAAACAACTCAAAAATAATAGTAGCAATTAACAAAGACAAGAGCGCCCCAATATTCAAGCTAGCCGACTACGGAGTAGTAGCCGACCTATACCAGTTCCTACCAGTGCTCATAAAGAAACTAGAAGAGAAGAAAGGAAAGTAAACTATTTCAAATACTATTATTTTCTTATCATATCACTCTTTCCTAGCATGGAGATAAGTAATCAATATTTCTCGTTTATTAGAAAACGTAATGACTACATTGTTATATACAAACCATGTTCCTAGAATTGCATGATTATACGGTGGGTTACCATGGAATCAACCGTGGGAGAACCAATACTCGGACTAACACTAGGACTCTTCGCCATACTATTCCTTGTGCTATTCCTTCCATTCATATCTAAGAAAATCGAGGAAAACCTAGAACCATTCTTCCTATTAATGGGACTGCTAGGAGTGGCACTAAACTATCACTACGATATAATTAACCACGAGGAACTGGTTGCTCTAGCCAAAAAAGCATTAACAACCCCCGTATCCGTCTCTGGACTCCCAATAGGCATAACGCAAGTCGTATTCATATTCGGGCTTATATTCCTCTACTACCACAAACCCATATATAGATTCATAAATAACTTGATACAGAAACTAGGCTTCTACGTGTTCACATTCGTATTCATCGTTATACTAGGCCTTATATCTAGCATAATCAGCGTTATAGTTACCGCGGTAATCTTATCCGAGATAGCAGCCGCCCTCAAAATGTCGAAAGAAAGAAAAATCGAGTTCGTCGTACTAACCGCCTTTGCTGTTGGTCTAGGAGCAGCACTTACACCCATTGGAGAACCATTATCTACTATAGCGATAAGCAAGCTTGGAGCTTCATTTGACTACCTATTTCGTCTCTTAGGCGTGTACATTATACCCGGTATTATAGGAATAGCGGCATATACAACAATCCGGCTGAAAAGAGAGGGAGTACATGTCGAAGGGGTCGAAGCAGAGTACAATGAAACCATGAGAAACATAATAGATAGAACTATTAGAGTATTCATATTCATTGCGGCACTTGAACTATTAGGACATAGCTTTACACCACTAGTGGCATGGTACTTTAGTAAACTAGAAGCTTGGCAACTCTACTGGCTGAACACTATTTCAGCCGTTGTTGATAACGCTACCTTAACTGCTGCTGAGATTAGTCCTGTGCTCACAGAGGAGCAGATTAGGAGTGCTCTTCTATCTCTACTCATATCGGGTGGTATGCTGATCCCTGGCAACATACCGAATATCGTAGCTGCGGGAAGACTAAAGATAACTAGTAAGGAGTGGGCACGGATAGGCGTACCGTTCGGAGTAGTAGTTCTAATGATCTACTTTATACTAGTTGAAGTAGCGGGCATACACATAACAATCTAACACGAGATAAGTTAAATGGGGTGGCATAGAAGTGAAACCTTTAAGCAAACTTCTCGTAGCCGTCGACCTAAGCAAGGCAAGTGATGCAATAATAGATTTCGCATACTCTATAGCTGAAAAATACGGGTCCGAACTAGTATTGTTTTACGCGGTAGAAGATTCTCTTATAGATCATCCCGCAGCTGGCTTTGATCCAAACGCGATAATCTCTGGATATGTGAAGAAAGCAAAAGAGTACTTAGAGCAAAAAGTCGAGTTCTTGAAGACTAAGGGAGTAGACGCCTATTACGTGATAAACGATACGCCAATGGATTCTGCCCAGGCTATATGCAAGGCTGCAAGCGAAGAGGGAGCCTCCGAAATACTAATAGGACACAAAGGACGAGGCCTCCTCAAAATATTCCCTATTGGAAGCACGGCTCTAAGCGTTATCAATCTATCAAGAACGCCTGTTATCCTTTTGAAAGTCAAAGCTGAAGAAGAAAAGGTCTCTGTACTCTACCGCGAGAACACAGCGAAACAAGACTTCTTGAAGCGCGTCCTAATAGGTGTCGATGATAACATGAGCGATGATATGGTAAGATACTTTGGATCGCTACTAGTAACTGCTTGGAGACGAGAACCTGGAGAAGCATATGTGGTACACGTTATAGAATCAGGTGAAAGCGAGGCGGACTCGAAGAAACTAGTTACGCGAGCCGTCTCCATTTTAAAAGAGTATGGTATCGAAGCTAAGACAATGATACTGGAAGGGAAACCCTCAAAAGCAATTATCTCGGCGATAGATCAGCTAAATGTGACTGGTCTGTTGGTTGGAAAAACCTTGAAGAAGAAAAGGCTACACGAATACATCA
>WAOU01000087.1 GCA_015521095.1 Desulfurococcales archaeon
CCTCTTTGTCTTTTAGCCCTGAAACAGTTACTTTTCTTGCTCCGAGCATGTTTTTGAGCTGAGCTGCAGCCTGTAGAGTCGTCATGTTTTTCTTTTTGACGAGGTACAGTGTATAGTCTCCTTTTATCTCTAGTGGTCTGGGCTCGACGACGATGAATCCTTCTGGCCGCGGAATATAGGCTCTTGGCCTTACAGGTAGTCTGTCATGGTCTGTTATTCCCCATAGACATTCTAGTGCTCGGTTGATATGTTGGCGAGGGAGATGCATTACTGGGTTACCTCCTGGTAGGAGTATTTACGGGGATTAGAGTAGTTTGAGGTGTCCCGTTATCTTGTCTATTTCATGCTCTGGAGCCGGACCTATCGCTATGGCTGTGATTGTGCCTGGGGGAACCTGAGTGTGTCCAGCGTCCTTGATGAGTGATGTTGGTAGCCCAGCGACCTTGGCTTTATTGTAGAGTTCGAGTAGTTCTTTCAAGGTGTCTACTCTTAGCACGACTTTCTCCTGGCCCGATCTCTTCCAGGAGTCAAGCCATTCTCTCCAAACAGCGTTTCCTTTTTCGAGTATGTTGAAAACGGCCTCGCAACTGGCGTGTGCTACTTGTGCGGCGAGTTTTCCTTTTCCTAGCCTGAGATCTCTGCGTACCACGATAACCTGCTTATATGTTGTATATGGCATGACCATGCACCATTTATTATCCCTGAAGTATTGGTTCCCTGTATTACCTCGCAATAGGGCATTGGCTTAGAGTATTTCTTCATGGTAATCAACTAGAGCCTTAGACACTATTGAATGTTTTTATCCACGTGGATATGCCTAGTTTTAACCGAAGAAATAGAATGTCCCTCGATAAGGAGGGTCATGATCGGGATTGTAGGTGTTCTTGCCATGAAGATAGTTGGGATAACCAGACCTGGGGATGTCAAGGCTCAAGTAGGCATTATTGGTGGTTCTGGACTATATGATCCGGGAATAGTTGAGGATCCCGTAGAGGTAAGGGTTTATACTCCCTATGGAGAACCGAGCGACTTCATTACTGTTGGAAATATCCATGGGGTCAAAGTAGCGTTTCTCCCACGTCATGGAAGAGGCCACAGAATTCCTCCTCATATGATAAACTATCGTGCAAACATATGGGCTCTCAAGGCTCTGGGAGTAAAATACATTATTAGTGTATCGGCTGTCGGTAGCCTACGCGAAGACTATAAGCCGGGAGATTTCGTCGTACCCGACCAATTCATAGACATGACTAAGAAACGAGAATACACATTCTTCGACGGTCCAGTAACAGCACATGTAAGCATGGCTGACCCCTTCTGTGACGATCTAAGAGAAAAAATGCTAGACACAGTGAAGAATCTAGGATATCCGGTCCATCCAAAAGGCACATATGTATGTATTGAGGGTCCGAGGTTCAGCACAAGGGCTGAGAGCAGAGTATGGAAAGAGGTATTTAAGGCAGATATCATCGGAATGACGCTCGTTCCCGAGATTAATCTGGCATGCGAGGCAGAGATATGCTATGCGACACTGGCCATGATAACGGACTACGATGTATGGGCGGAGCACCCAGTAACGGCGGCTGAAGTAGAGAGAATAATGAAACACAACACTGAGAGAGCACGAAAAATACTATACGAGCTAATACCAAAACTAGCAGAGGAGCCTGACGAGAAGAAGTGTAGCTGTTGCCGGGCGCTCGACCATGCACTCGTATAAAGAACTAGAAGAATCATATAGGAAGGCGCTGGAAATAGCTAAGGCTCTACCTAGGATACCGATAGGGGACGAGACGATAATCGTCTCTACTACACGTGCGAGGGCAGCCGCCCGTATACTATACATGGGCATACTTCATTCAGGGAAACAAGTTTTTCTCTCTACTCCCACAGAAACCATGTACCATTTACTTCCATACAGGGAAACAGGCAAAGTAATAGTCTTTAACGACGAGCCCAGGAGCCTGAGAATAGTTGGACTTGTAGAGTCGGCTGGATTGTTAGGAGCCGAGATAACAATAATAACTCCAAGACTCCATCCAGCAGTAAATGAAAGAGTACAACAACAGAATGCAGAAATAATAGAAGTACCCGACAAGGATCCACTACTAACCATGGCGATATACGCATTGCTAAACACACCCAGCCTCATGGGCACTAGGCAAGATCGTTTCCAAGGAGAACTAGACCACCTAGACTCAGCATTAGAATGGATGCGCGATAAAATAACTGCTGAAGAGACTAGGCTAGTAGAGGACTCCGAGACATTATATTATACACCTGCAACTGAGCCAGGAGGATATTATTATTATGCGCTAACAGGCAAATATCCGCTTCCACTCGACGCCCTTATACCAGGAAAGGCCAAGGGACTAGTAATCCTGACAGGAGTAGAGGAGCTCACCTACAAGGACATCATAATGCAGTATCGAATAAGAGGAGGACAAAAAAGGATCCTAAAAATAGACACAGATCCCATAACGGCAGGATTCTACAGCATCCTAGCAGTAATACTCCTCACCGGTAGAACCACATAGATATACTGTTTCACATCAATCTATAACGGGGACTAAACTATATGGTCTCCCTGTAGCTCTTATATTTTAAGTGTGGGGAGGTCTATGACGAGGCCCCTACCCACACCGAACACCCCTGGGGTAACCCAGGGGGGATTGAGGTAGTGGTTCTTCGCCGACGACCTCCCCTAGACCTAGAAACCCGCCGCCTGGGGATCAGAAAATGAAGTCACATATCAGATACGCTCTAGTAGTTACCAGTGACAGAGTCAAGAAGGGAATCAAGAAGGACAAGATAAGGCCATTGCTAGAGG
The DNA here is from genome assembly GCA_015521095.1 of Desulfurococcales archaeon. The sequence continues at coordinate 2,831 of WAOU01000087.1, forward strand.
GATGGCTCGAAGAAAACAACGGCGTCCTAGTATACTATAGGATTGTAGGAAATAAGCTCAACGAGATAGTCGACACCGTTAAGACGGCTGTAACATATGCAGACATAGTACTTATCACAGGTGGCACGGGACCAGGGCCAAGAGACAAGACGATCGAGGCAGTTGAACTAGTAGCTGAGAAAAAGCTTGAGGGCCTCGGAGAAGAGCACCGCTTTAGGAGCAGGGAAAGCGTGGGGCTGAGAGCAGCTATATCAAGAGTATCAGGCTATACGCTTGGGGAATCCCTAATAGTTGTTACGCCTGGCTCTCCTAATGCGGTAAAAGTAATGCTGGAGATCCTAAGTGAAATAGCACATCACATTGTTGATGCACTTAGAGGAGCAAGCCACTGGGATAAACACCACAAGGATCACTCAAAGCACATGAAGACATAATGGAGACGCTTCACTCTACATAGTTATTACTGTAGCAGGACTGTTTTCTGCGAGGACCTTATTTATTTCTGCTGAATTACACTTTTAAACTCCGAAACATTATTGAACGGAATGAAATCCGATCAGAACGCCTAGACAGTACGCAGACCATTGAGGTGATGGAAGGGTGGCCCCAGACATAATAGTAGGAAAACACGTATATGGAAGCCTATACGGAGTACCAGAGGATCTCGCCAGCGACGAAGAATACCTAAAGAACCTAGTACTCGAAGCCGTCAAGGCAGCTGGGGCCACCCTTCTAGATCTACGTACCTGGGTCGTTCCAGGAAAGAAGGGCGGGGTAAGTATTGTTGCTATAGTATTGGAGAGCCACATTGCTATTCACACATGGCTCGAATACGGGTACACTACGGTTGATGTCTATACCTGTGGTGAACATACGGATCCCTGGAAGGCATGGGAAGTAATACTACATGGCCTCAGGCCAAAATATTATAGTGTACACTATGCTGATAGGAGTCAAGTCCCAGGATCAATAAAAGAATACAGGAAAGAATAGGTTTAAATTTGCATCTTTATTAGACTCTTCCTGATACTCTCCTCTATAACCCTACCCAGCTCAGTTCCTCTCTTAGTACTTTCAACGACTACTTCCATTAGACCAGCTTTTACTCCTCTAGCCTCTAGTAGTTTTAATCCATAGATAGTTGTTCCACCCGGCGTGGTCACTTCGTCTCTTAGCTCGAGTGGGTGGACTGGTATTGTTTGGAGGTGTTCCATGGTTGCTTTTACCGCGTCTAGTAGTGCCTCTTGTGCTAGTCTTCTTGGCATTCCTGTCATAACTGCGCCTAGGACTAGGGCGTCTATTATTTCTGCGAGGAATGCGGGTGTGCTTCCTATGAGGGATGTCCAGGTGTCCATGTATTCTTCGGGTATCCAGTATACTGATCCAATGCATTTGAATAGTTGTTCTATGACTCGTCGGTCTTCTTCTGTTATATGTGTTGAGGGATCGTAGGTTAGTGCGGTTGTGCTTTTTCTTATGAATGCGTTTATATTAGGCATTGCCCGGAAGATTTTTGCGTTGGGGAATGCTTCTTTTATGGTGTTGAGGTTTACTCCTGCTAGTACTGATACGAGTATCTTGTTCTTAACTGTTTCCTTGAGGTCATCTACTATGCTGGGGAACTGGTAGGGTTTTACACTGATAATTACTATGTCTGCTTTCTCTGAAGCTTTTTTATTGTCTCTAAGTGCTTCTCCCCCGAGTTGTTTTATTATCTTTAGGGTCCTCTCGCTCCTGGCTGTCGCATAAACTTGTGATGTACATTTGGATAGTTCTCTTACGAATACTTGTCCTATTCTTCCTGCTCCTATTACTGCGATCTTCTTTGTGTGGAGCACGGTTCTGGCACCTTCCTTGTGTCTGGTTTTTTGTCGTGTTCTGATGTGGGAGTCGTGTGGGCCATGGAAAATATATTTTATTTTCTCATTACTCAAATATTAATACTATATCGGTTTCCTAGATATTCCCCTTGGATGGAGGAAAACGATACACCGCGTATACTATGCCAACTGGCGGAGATGACGTAGAAGTGAAGCTGGTTGACCCACTGCTAGCATTTGTTCTCGGCTACACGCTTTTAGTCATCGCCAGCAGTAAAGGTGTCCGCGTGTACTATAGTCTGATGATCCTAATCACGGTCTTTTTCGCGTTCTCTATGAGCATCGGTGAGCTTGAGAAATCATTTTTAGACCTCTACTCGTGGAACGATATACGCGTTTTCGTATACATATTCCTCAGCATGCTCCTGGCAGGCATAATGAAGGCCCAAGGAAAACTAGACGGACTAGTAGAATCAACATCAGGAGTCAGCTGTAGATTCAGCCTCCTAGGTGTTCCGGCAATAATAGGATTAATGCCGATGCCAGGTGGAGCACTTGTAAGCGCTATAGCACTAAAGGACAAGTTTTTCAAAGAAGCCCGTCTATCTCCCGAGGACGCAACATACATTAACTACTGGTTCAGACACCTATGGGTGCCTGTATGGCCATTGTTCCAAAGCGTAGTTATTACAGCTGCTGTCCTAGCTATAGATCCCCTGGACGTAGTAAGCCATACGTGGCCAGGGACCATTGGAGCAATAATTGGGGGCCTAGTCATAGCCTACTTTGTGCTCCGCGGACTAGCGTGTGGAAGGCAGAACATCGAGAATCCTCTCAGACTATTCTTGGCGAGCTTCTGGCCTCTACTGCTACTGGCTGTCCTCTTCCTATTATCTAGGACAAAGATGAACTCAGTTATCTCTCTTATTATCCCATGGTATTCGGACGAGCCAATGCTAGTTTCTCTCGTTATAGTTGTATTGTTAACTGTTCTTAGCAAGATCCCAGACCGGAAAGGATGGATTGAGGCACTAAAACTTGCAACGAAGCCAACAATCCATATTGTACTGTTCGAGAGCCTCTTGTTCAAGAACATGATAATCAACAGCGGTGCGGCCAATAGTACGGCTAGCCTCCTAGATAAAGACCTATTACCATTGGCAGCGATGCTTTACATTATACCTTTTATACTAGGACTAGCGGCTGGTGGAGAGAACTTCTTTGCCAGTACAGCTATACCCTTGCTTGCGGCCGTCATAGGTGTGGGAAGTAGCGTTAACTGGGGTTATCTCTCGGTCGCTTATCTGGGAGGCTTTCTGGGTGTAATGGCTAGTCCTGTGCACTTATGTCTAGCCCTTACACTGACATATTTCAACGCAAGGTTTTCGCCAGTGATTGTAAAGGTGCTGGCTTCCGTTATGCTGGCTACATTAGTTGGAGGTGTGTTGATATACATGTTATATTGGTGATTGATATTTTAGTATAATGTTATTTAAGGATTTATTTTGGGTGATAATGTACTTTGACACTGTTTTATCTTAATTTTTCTTTCTTGTAACTATATTGATATGTATTGAATATAATAGGGTTTCCACGCTGGTGGCCGTATAGTCACCGTGATGGGTCCGTGTGGAGACCAGATATTTAAAAGCGTTAGGAGGGTGTAGGTTTTGAACGTGCTAATTTTCGTAGGTCATAGGAAGGAGCTCGTGGAGGGTCTAAAAGGATACATACTTAGACTGCTCGAATTCTTTCCAGAGAGCGAGCGCCACTTCTACATTTTCTCAAGTGAAGAATCGCTCCCAGTTTTAGAGAAAGAACTTGCGGAAATCGATAGGAAGCTCGAGGGATGTTTTGGATGCAACATCATTGTAATAAGCGATGAGGTAACTCCCATCGACAGGATTAAAGAACTAGTCAGCGAGGAAACCGATAGTGTCATTGTTGCTTTACCACATAGCTGGGTGATCCTGAGCAGATTCCTCAACGCTCTCAGGGAGAGCGGAAATAGTAAGATTCCTGAGACCTGGTACATGTATGAGCCGGGTCTTCTCTGGAAAGGGCTCGAGTATCCATATATTCCTGGGTCAGTTGTACTCCCGAAGAAGAAAGGATTCAAGTGTAAGATACCGTGTACAAAGGGTCTCGCCGACAAGTATCAGAACCTGGAGAATTTATGTGTTCTTAGTAAGGGTAAGCCAAGGCTACCGCCTCTTAGATGTGCAATAGCCGAACTCTCTAGACGGATAAACGTGGCTCTTAAGACAGTTATTCCTCCACCCACACAGAGATTGTCGCTAGAAGATATCAAGCCACATGAAGCATCGTTCCGCTTGGCTCTCTCAAGCGACTATATGGGTGAAGCTATAGACTTCATCCTGCCGATACATGATGAGCGGGAATTCATAGATGCCCTAGGAAACTTGACAAGCGAAGTGTGTAGATTCATGGACTCGCTATGGGGCCAATTAAAGATCCATGGAAGACTAAAGACCCATAGACGTAACGCCTTTAGACAACTAATCTATATAAGTGGCCTTTCTATGCCGAGAATAGTAGACTGTTCTGGTCCCTCATGTGGCTCTAGGGTTGCCGGTAGAAAACTAGAGGATTTAGCCAAGAAGAGCGGTAAGTCCCTGCTTGTCGATTCTAATATGATGTATGCTGGAGTCCACAATATAGCATATAAAGGTGTAGAGGTCTTCGTCCCTTATTGTATATTCTACGAGGTCTCAGCCATCTACTCTGAGAGTGCTAAAGCACAAGAGTATGGAGACGTGTTTATTGATCTAGCGGCATACATGGGTCTTGAAGAATTACTAATTAGCGGCAGTGGAGAGCTAGTTTCATCCCATATGGCTCATAAATGTGAGGCAGTTCTACCAATGATGGATCCATTCCTACTATCCAAAAGTATCATCGTAACTAGAGACATAGGAGCATATAGACTATGGAAGATCCACCCGATGCTTGCCGGTACCGACATAGTATTAGTTGATAGCCCATCATGTGACGAGATGGCTATACGAGTGCGAGATCTTAGCTATGATGAAGCAATGTACTACTTTCTACAGCTAGTGGTATTGCTAAGATTGCTGACACGCGGGAAATACCACAAGGAGAATATGAGGTTCCTTCAGGTGGACTTCGAGGCCGCCGGAGAAAAAGTATACGTGCCGTATCCCAAAATATCACTCTATAAGTAGGGCCGGATATGCTATGGGAAAACAAAAGAGGACAATAAGAGATATGTTGGAAAACAAAGGTTAGAGTCCGAGATAGGCCTTTTTCACCATTGGGTTCTCTTTGAGTTCATCAACGGTTCCTTCCAATACTATGCGGCCGTTCTCGATGATGTAGGCGTAGTCCGCTATTTGCATGCTCATGTGTATGTTCTGCTCTACAAGTAGCACTGTCAGCTTCCACTCGTCTCTGAGCTTGCTGATTGTCTCTGCTATTTCCTGGACTAGTTTAGGTGCTAGTCCCAGGCTTGGCTCGTCAAGCATGAATAACACGGGGTTTAGCATGAGTCCTCGGGCAATTGCTAGCATTTGTTGCTCTCCACCGCTCAGGGTGCCTGCTAGCTGGTTTCTCCTTTCTTTGAGCCGAGGGAATAACTGGTAGACCATTTCTAGTATTTCCTGGGCTTTCTCCCTGGTTCTAGGGATGCTAGCTGCCATGACTAGGTGCTCCTCTACTGTTAGCTGCGGCCATAGTCTTCTTCCTTCTGGCACGAGTGTCATGCCAATGTTGACTTTCTTGTGGGGTGATAGCACGGTTACATCTTCTCCGTTGAATAGGATTTTTCCACCCCAGGGCTTGACTACTCCCATTATTGTCCATAGTGTTGTTGATTTCCCTGCACCGTTGCTTCCGAGTAGTGCCGTTATTTGTCCTTGTCTGGCCTTCAGGTTTACTCCGAAGAGTACTTGGGTTTCTCCGTATCCTGACTCGAGTTTCTTTAATTCAAGTATATACGTCACCGCGATCACCCCTTCTTCAGCTTCTTGACGAATTTGAGGGCCATTTCTGGGTCTCCTAAATATGCTGTTATTACTTCAGGGTTGCTTGCTACTTCTTCGGGTGTTCCTTCGGCTATCTTTCTTCCGAAGTGAAGTACGACGATTCTGTCTGCTAGGTTCATTACTGCGTGCATTACATGCTCTATCATTATCATGGTTATGTTCTTTTCTGACCTGATCTTTCTTAGCAGATCCAGCATTTTCGCTACCTCGCTTGGGTTTAGTCCTGCGAGTACCTCGTCTAGTAGGAGGAGTTCTGGTTCTTCGGCTAGGGCTCTTGCGAGCTCTAGTCTCTTCTTCTCCTGGATGTTTAATATTCTGGCTGGAAGATCCGCTTTCTCCTTTAGTCCGACGAATTCAAGTATGTTTAGTGCTATGTCTCTTGCTTCTTCCTCTGTTATGTGGCCGTGTCTCCTGCCGTATAACGCTCCTATCATAGTGTTTTCTAGTACTGTTAGGTCTCCGAAGGGCTTGACGATTTGGTGTGTTCTGGCTATCCCCATCCTTGCAATCTTATGGGGTCTTAGCCCTGTTATGTCCATGTCCTTGAATATTACTCTTCCTTCTTCGGGCTTGTAGACTCCTGTTATAACGTTGAAGAGTGTTGTTTTTCCGGCTCCGTTCGGGCCTATTAGTCCTAGTATCTCTCCTTGATTTACTTCGAAGGTTACGTCTGAGAGTGCTAGGAGTCCTCCGAACCTCTTGGTGATTCTCTCGACCCTGAGGATTACAATATCTTTCTCCGCCATCTTTATCACACCCCCCGGCTACTCGACGTATTTTCTTAGGTCGGGGAACTTTGATCTGATGAGTCCTGCTACTCCTTCTGGTAGGAATGATACTACTGCGACGACTATGATGCCTAGTATTATGTATGCTAGTTGTGGCAGGTAGGTGTTGGTGAGTCTATAGATTATATAGTAGATGAATGCTCCTATTATTGGTCCTATGAATGTTCCCAGTCCTCCGATGACATTCATAACAATCATGTCGACGCTTATTCCTAGGCTGAAGTTCTCTGGAGTAAAGTTGAATTGTCTCCAGCTGTATACGCTTCCCCAGATGGCCGCGAGTCCTGCGGCTATCATGAATGCGTAGACCTTGTACCGCACCGTGTCTACTCCTATTACTTCAGCGGCGTCCTCGTCTTCTCGTATCGCTGCGAGTCCGTAGCCGAACTTGGAGACTTTCACTATGTATGCTACGATTAGTGTTATTACGAATGCTACGAAGAAGACGAAGTATGTTTCCTCGAGGAACTTTGGTCTTGATACGTTGAAGTATATTTCTCCTCCTCCTGCTCCTCCCCTGTAGGTCATCTCTAGGTACAGGATTACGTAGTCTAGGCCTATCGTTGCTATTGCAAAGAATGCTCCTCTAAGCCTTAGTACTGCTGCTCCTACGGTGGCTGCTAGGAGTACTGAGAGTCCTACACCTATCAGCATGCCCATTAGGAATATGGTGTAGGGATTGGCTCCTTGGAGTATTTGTTGTGAGTATTTGCTTAGTTCGTATGCTGTGAAGAATCCTCCTATTCCGAAGAATACTACGTGTCCGAAGCTCACGTATCCTGTGTAGCTCATTATTACTGCGAGGCTTAGTGCAATGCCTATGAACTTCATTAGATCCATGAATATTGCAGCTGTAGATGCGCTTATGTATCCTGCATAATATTGTACTCCGATTATGCCGAATATGACGATGAGTAGCCACATGATGTAGGATGAGGGCTTCGTGAGGTACTTGGTTATCTCTGCCATGGCTCTTCACCTTCCGAACAGTCCCTGTGGCTTGACGAGTAGGATTACTACTAGAATGACGAATGATACTGAGAGTGCTATCGCCTGGGTACCGGTTAGTGCCATCGTTATGCCGTAGGCTAGTCCGATGATGAGGCCTCCGATGAAGGTTCCTATGACGCTGCCAAGGCCTCCTAGTACTACTATGACGAAGCTTAGTGGGGCAAGGAAGTGTTCTAGGTCGGGGTTTATACCGTTCTGTATGTAGAGTGTGAATATTGCGCCTGCGCTTAGGGCCATCGCTGTTGACAGGACTGTTGTTAGGAGCTTTACTTTTACAGGGTCGTATCCTGTAAGTGCTACTGCTCGTGAGTCTTGTGCTACTGCTCTTATTGCCAGGCCCCAGACGGTTTTTCTTAGGAATAGTTCGACCAAGGCTATTAGTATGATTGCATAGAATAATCCTACTAGCCAGCTATACTGTATGGATACTCCTAGTATTTCGAAGTAGGGTTTGTCTCCTATTTGTATGGTCCAGCCTGTTAGGCCCTCGAACTGTAGGTACCAGCCTTGGGCGCTTCCATAGTAGAGTAATCCGTAGAGCGCTACTCCAAAGCCGAATGTCGACAATAGACTACTCATCTCTACTTTGAGGGTCATTGTCTCTGCTTTTCCTACGATAACGTGTAGTGATGTATAGTAGAAGAATATTCCGAAGAAGGCTCCTATAATGAATGCTACGATCGGGCTTAGTGAGGGATCGATTGTTACCGGCGCGTATTTGTAGAAGATTACTGCAAGGAAGGCTCCTAGTACGGCTAGGTGTCCGTGTGCTAAGTTTACTACTTTCATTACTCCCCAGATAAGTGTCAGCCCGCTGGCTACGGCGCCTAGTATTGCGCCGTATATTAGTCCGTATATTATGTTGCTTATGAACTCCATGTTGTTTTACACCTCCAACCACGGATGCGTGGGATTCAATGCCGGATTCCTCCAGTTTTGACCATGTGTTTTCCTATCTTTCATAAAGTGAACTAGACTTAGGGGTTATTAAACAATAAAAAGATCGTTATAAATATATTGTTGAGGGAAAAAGCTGGGATTAACGGGCAGAAACTTAGCCGGTCGGCCACCAGACTGCTGGTGCTATGAGTGGCTGTGCGGTTGCTGACTCTGGTGGATAGATTATCTCTTGTACTAGCTGGCCATTCTGCTCCTGCCACTGGATCACTATCATTGGGTGAGCAATCTGCTTTCCTGTCTCAGGGTCTATCTTTAGTGGTCCAAAGAAGGTGTAGATTGCCAGGTTGTTCATTGCTTGTCTTACTGCCTGATTGTCTAGGCTGTTAGCACTCTTGATAGCCTCTACGAGGAAGACTATTGATGCTCCTGCCTCTGCTGCCTGATATGCTGGTGTCTCTAGGTCTGGACATACTGCTTGGAATGCCTGGAGCCACTCTTCCTTGGTTGGTCCAGCCCATACGTAGCCGCTTGGCACGTTGTCAGGTGAGTATGATGCTTTGACGTGCCACTGTGCTGGTGCTGCTACTCCTATTGCTGCGTCTCCTACTGCTTGTGCGAACTCGGGTTGTGCTGGTGCTACTAGTATGCTTATGAACTTTAGGTGCCAGCCGTTGTTGTATGCAGTGTTGATAAGTATTTGTCCGTCCTCAAAGTGGCCTCCTCCTATGAGGACGTTTGCTCCTGCTTGCTTGGCCTCCTGGACTAGGCTGGTGAACTCTGTTTGTCCCTTCTCATAGGTGTTGTTGTATACTACCTGTAGGCCAAGCTCCTGTGCTATCTGGCTTGCTCCCTGCATTACTGCGTTGCTGAAGGCACTGTTCTCATATATGAACGCTATCTTGGCGTCGGGGATCTGTTCTTTTACAAGTTTAAGCGAGGACTCGAAGTATTTGCTTGCGGGTGTTAGGACTTGGACAACGTATTGGAATCCTTGGCTGAAGATCTTGTCGCTTGCTCCACCGTGGCTGATCATTATGATTCCGTACTGTTGGCTGACTGGCGCTGCTGCGAGTGTGAGGCCTGAGCTATAGGGTGCTAGGAGGAAGTTTACTTTGTCTTTTGTAACTAGGTCGGCATAGTAGCTCTGTACTAGTTCTTTCTTTGACTGGTCGTCATAGTATTTGAGCTCTAGTTTGTACTTTTTCCCGTCTACCTCGATTCCTCCATTGTCATTGTACCACTTTATCGCGGCTTCTACACCGCAGAGCGCTTGTTTGCCTTCTGTCTGGTATTTTCCTTGGAGGCTAATAGTCATTCCGATTTTAATCGTTCCATATTCTTCGGTAGTGGTTTCTTCTCCTCCACCCTGCTTCATTAGGATGGGTACGGCGGCGATTATGATTACTATAATCACAGCCAGAGCTATTGCCAGGTTTTTGTTCATACAGGACACCTCTCGAAGTCCAGGTGTTTATTCTCGAATTGTGTAGAAATAGTGGGATGCTTATTTAAGTCTTCGAGGGTATTACGCATAGACGCCCAAAAGTATATATTATAACAGGCAGTAACAATTTATAAACTATCTTAATTGATCCGAGAGAATCCGCCACAGAAAGAATGGAAAAACCACGAGTCCACATGAGAGTATATGTCTAGATTTCAAGCCCCCTTCATATTAATAATATTAACAATTAAGAAACAAAACACCTGGATACAAGTCCAGCCCCGGTGAACAACAATGACTTGTCTAGATTCAAGGATCGCCGACATCCATTGTTCTAAACTAGTCGACCCCGAGACAGCAGCAAATAGAATCCTCCAACTAGCAGAGAATAATAGAATAAACATTGGCACCAGTGGGTTCGGAAGCGTAGGATACCCAAAGACGACACCACCAGTACTCGCACAACTCGCCTCGGAAAACAACGTAAAGATCAGGATACTGACAGGAGCAAGCGCATACGCAATGGATGCACACTATGTATCTCATAACGTCATGGAGAGACGCTACCCGTACCAGAATAATCCACTCCTCCGCAAACAAATCGATAGTGGAACAGTCCACTTCATGGACTACCACCTAGGCGAATGGCCCTACATGGTCGAGCACGGATGGCTGGACAAAACAGTCGGCACACTACACGTGGCCCACGTGGAGGCAAGCCTCGTAACAGAAGAAGGCTTCGTACCTACAGGAAGTGTAGGCGCTGTCCCAGCCTGGGTACAACAAGCAGACTACGTAGTAATCGAAGTAAACACCGATGTATCCTCAAGCATCTACGGAATACACGACATCTATAGACCAGTCCCCGGCGAACCTATACCACTGAAAAAAGTCGAGGACAGAATAGGAGAACCACTAGTAAGAGTACCACCAGAAAAAATTCTAGCAATAGTAGAATCCAAAGGCATAGACCATGGAGGAACACCCGTAGAGCCCGGTAAGGTAGAAAAACAGATTGCAGAGAACCTGCTAGAATTCTTCCAAGAAGAAATATCACGCGGAAGACTCCCAAAGAACCTATATCCACTCGAGAGCGGGGTAGGAACCGTAAACGACGCCGTTTTCAAGGCACTAGCCGGAGCAGGCCTAAAAGGCCTAAGAGCATGGACCGAGGTCGTACAAGACAGCCTCCTCGACCTCTACTACCAGGGAGTAATGACGGCGCTCTCCTGTACAAGCCTGATGCTATCACCAAAGAACCTTGAGAACTTCTACACAGAGACACGGGGCCGTGAAAACATAGTCCTCCGGCCACAAGACGTGACAAACAACTGGGAACTCATAAGACGCCTCAGAGTAATAGCAGTAAACACAGCAGTCGAAATAGACATCTATGGAAACGTGAACAGCACACACATACTAGGGCGAAGAATAATAAACGGCATAGGCGGGAGCGGAGATTACTCGAGAGCAGCCCATCTAAGCATATTCATAACCCCAAGCACCAGGAAGAACGGCAAGATATCCAGCATAGTACCAATGGTAACACACGTCGATACACCAGACCACGACGTCGACATAATTGTGACAGAGCACGGAGTATGTGATCTTAGAGGACTCTCTCCAAGAGAAAAAGCCACGATAATAATAGAGAAATGTGCCGACCCAGACTACAGAGACCTACTCTGGAAATACTACAAGATAGCACTCGAAAACAAGGGAGGCCATATACCACACCTACTAGACAAGGCTTACAGCTTCCATATCGCGCTCGAAGAACACGGCGACATGAGAAAAGCAACAATCTAGACGAAGAATAGTCTAATTTGATTAAATTATCCTAGTCTACTCTATCCCTACTTTCTGCCTGGATAGACCATATTGGATTGAAGAGACGTCCTCATGGGAATACATTGTTCTCCACTAGATGTATAATGATATATGTATATCGTTGTATCCTATTATTATGTGGAGGGAGAAGTATTGGTTTTTGACAAGTTCGGCAAGTTTATTGGTAAAGGAACCAAGATAGTCGCTGGAGATCCCGAGGTTATCAAGTGGCCTGATCATCTGGATCCAAGGAGCTACGTTGCATGGCGGTATCCTAAGAACGAGATACGTATTGGAAGCGTCCTAATAGTGAACGAGGCACAGAAAGCATTGTTCTTCCGTGATGGTAAACTCATGGGAGTCATAGATGCTGGACGACACTTCCTCGATACCCAGAATGTTCCATTCCTACAGGGCCTCGTTACGGGCCTCTATGGAGAGTCAATATTTAAGGCAGACGTAGTCTTCGTTAACCTCCTAAGATACCAGGACCAGCTGGGAGGCAGAGCATTTATTGACTGGATAGGCGTACACTTACTCTATAATGCAACATATTATTATACAGTGGATGAGAACAGGCTAGAGACCTTCTACACCAGAGTAATGGGGACCAGCAGCGAGGTCACATCAGACGACATACGGGAAATGATAGCTCCAATAATAGACTCCACCTTACGAGACGCGCTCGCAGAATACGCCACAGAACAGGCTCGTATGGGAAGGACCATACAGAACGTCTCAGATTTCATGGCGATGCTAAACGAGTTCAGCGACTATGTGAAAGCGAGAATCTCACAACGAGTAAACGAGATGTTCGGTATCGCGATAAGCGAGCTAGTACTAAGACTAGATATATCTGATGAAGACAAGAGGATCCTCCAGATGAGTGGTCCCCGAGCCTTTGCCGCAATGTACGAGAGAGAATGGATGGGTAGAGAGAAGATAGCCGAGAAGCTATCTCAAGGACAAGGATCAGCCGGCACAGCTGCGGCAGTCGCACCGTTTATAATGATGCCGTGGATGATGTATCCGCCTCCAATGCCGCCAGCACAGCAACAGATGACTCCGCCACAGCAACCCGGACAGCCACAACAGCAGAGGCCCCCATACCCATACTATCCATACCCGTATCTATATCCTCCACAGCAACAGTATCCAGGCTACCAGTACCCCTACCCGTATCCTCCACAACAGCAACAACCTTATCCACCGCCACAATACCCGCCACAGCAACAACCAGCACAGCAACAGCAACCACAACAAATACCACAACTAGTGTGTCCATACTGTGGAAGACCCATACCATACATGGCGCCAGTGTGTCCGCACTGTGCCAAGCGGATAAAATGGTGCCCCGATGGACGACCTGTTAAAGAAGAAGACAATTGCTAGACCCAAGTAAATCCAACTGGAACCAATGCATCTTTTCTCTCTGATATGCGAGGATAGTGGTAATCGTCTAATACTCAATAAACAGTGCGCTACAGGTGAAGACTAGGGTTGTCTGGGGAACAGGTCGAGGAGACGAGAGGAGAAGTCTTTAAGTGCCAGCGTTGCGGTGCTCCACTAGATATAAGTCCTGAGACAATAGTTGCTATATGTCCATACTGTGGATATCCGAACTGGATGAG
>WAOU01000088.1 GCA_015521095.1 Desulfurococcales archaeon
CATAATATGGTTCGAGCGGAAGACAGCTGCTAGGGTTCAAATGAGAATAGGGCCTTACCATATAAGCCCCAGGCTAGGAGGCTTCCTCCAGTTGTTCGCCGATTTAACAAGATACGCTTTCCAAGAGATAATAATACCGGTAGCCGTTGACAAACCAATATTCATCGGAGCACCTCTAACTGCACTCGTCTTATCTCTCCTACCTGTAGTGTCAATGCCCTACACCAGTACACCATACTACTATCCTCTCCCGATGGACTATAGTTTACTGTTAACAGTAGCTTTGAGCACAATATCACCCATATTCATTGTAGCCGCTGGATGGGCTAGTAACAACAAATTCTCCGTTATAGGAAGCCTCAGAGAGTCATTCGTGATAACTGCTTATGAGCTACTAATAGTTATAACAGCACTATCTGGAGGAGTAGCCGCACTATCATACAACCTGGTTGACATAGTCAACGTGCAGACGCCTTTCTATAAATGGATGATATTCACTAACCCAATAGCAGCATTAACAATGTTCGCCGCTATACTTATGGCCACAAGTGGATTCCCCTTCGAAATACCAGAAGCGGAGAACGAAATCGTGGCAGGTGCATTCACAGAGTATTCAGGATTAATGTATGGAATAAACATGGGTTCCGCTTACATAAAGAGGTTCGTGTACTCACTACTGTTCACACTAGTATTCCTCGGAGGATGGCTACCATATAAGCCCGGTGTCCACTTAATCGACGGGTATATAATACCGTTAGCCGTCGTCCTAGTGAAGGCCACAATAGTGATGGCTATAATAAGCTTCCTCAGAGCAGTCTATGGAAGATTCAGGATAGACCAAGCCCTTGACGGAGCTTGGAGAATCTTCATACCCTTAGCCCTGATAGGGTTTGGCCTCGCATTACTAGAAGCTTATATGGGGGTGTATGCCTAATGCCCGGGAAAGTAGTTGAGAAGCAGACGCCTAAGCCTAGATTCATCAATGCTATCACCGGCAATCTAGGAGCTATACTAGTAGGTTTGAAGTATTTCGCTAATCCAAACCGGTTCACACTGAAATATCCATACGAGTATATAGAGCTGAGGAACACGTATAGGGGATTCATTGTCCTAGACATGAAGAAATGTATAGGATGTATGTCGTGTGCTAGAATATGCCCAGCATCCGCCATGAAAATGGTTAAGGTAACGGTTCAAGAAGGCAAGAAGCCTAAGCCATACCCAGTGATCAACTATAACAGGTGTATATTCTGTGGTATGTGTGTAGATGTTTGTCCTACTGAAGCACTTGCCCATCTACCAGTACATGACGTGGTTTACTTAAGCATGGATGAGATGGACCTAGATCTTGAGAGGTTCCAGCAGAAGGTTGAGTCCCCAAGTGTAAAGGAAGGTGTCCCGGTCAAATACGTGTTTGATCCGGAGAAGGGCCTTGTTAAGGTTCCTGCGAGTGAGGGAGGTGAATCGTAAGTGAATATCGCGTATGACTATTTGGGGCTAACCATACTATCTGCATTCGCACTATATTTTGCGTACCTTACGGTTAGAGGTAAAGATCTAGTTTACTCTAGCGTGTCACTAGCATTAACCGCTTCTATGGTGAGCATTATCGTTGCCTTCATGGGCTACCATCTTATAGCCATAGTGCAGCTCCTGGTATATGTCGGAGCCGCCGTTATGTTCATAATTGTTAGTGTTTCATTGCTAGGTGCGAAAGAGACAACGGTGAGAAACGAGTATATCGGTGTAACGGTGGCTTTGTTCACACTATCGGTTCTAGGATTGTACCTCAATAAACTATATACGGGTTTCACGTTTGCAAAAGTACCTCCAGCCCAAACGATAAGCGACCTATTACTCTCGAGATACATGAGTGTTCTAGTACTGATAATTGTTGCACTAGCTGCAACGATAATTGAAGCCATATCCCTTGCAAAGAGGTGAGAAAAATGACTGCCGTAACAGTAGAGTCTATAGGATACACGATAACAGTCACGGGCCTCCTACTCATAACTATAGGAGTGTACGGCTTTACAGCTACAAGAAACTTGATAAGAATGCTACTATCACTTGAAATAGTATTCAACGGGGTCTTCCTAGTCATACTAGCACTAATAACGTCTGCACCATCATATGCCACAGCTCTCGGTATTATTTTGATAAGTGTTGTTTCCGCCGAGGTAGCTGTTGTAGTCGCGATAATAGCCGCGTACTATAGGAAGACAGGCGTCTTAGACTCAGATTCAGCTGAAAATGTTGAAGGAGGTGTTTAACCATGGAAGCGTCTATACCTGTTCTGTGGATCAGTATATTTCTCCCACTCATTATTGGGTTAATAGGACTTAAGGTCAGAGACGACGATATAGAAGCAATTGCATACACCATGGCAGCTACACTATTATTGCCACTCTTCTTGGTGGCTGTAGCAGCAGTAAAGGGCCTCCTAGGCGAGGGTATTGTAGATCCCTGGATGGCTCACTTGCAGGGTATAGGAACATTGGCCTTGGCTGTCGACGGTCTTTCAGGCCTTGTAGCTGTAGGTATAAGCATCGTCACAGCATTCGTATCAATATACTCCATACCGTACATGAGGACGAGAATTGAGGAGATGAGAGAGACTGGTGAAACACCGCCATCCCTAGGCGTGTACTTCTTCCTCTACTCTCTCTTCGCTGTAGCAATGCTAGGCCTAGTATATTCGACAAACATGGTGCTATTCTATGTTTTCCTCGAACTTACACTCGTTCCATCATTCCTATTGATCGCCTACTACGGATACGGAGATAGGAGGAAAATAGCCATCCTATACTTCGTATGGACCCACATCGGAGCAGTTATGTTCCTCTCAGGAATGCTGTACTACGGGTTCCATATAGGGAACTTCGACTATCTAGACGTAGCCACTATGACACCGGTTGCCGGGACAGCTAATTTACTGGGCTCAGCAGCGACATATGTCGCGTTATTGATGGTTCTAGGGCTATTCGTGAAAATGGCCGTCTTCGGGTTCCACATGTGGCTACCGTATGCACACGCTGAAGCTCCTACACCCATATCAGCACTACTATCACCTAACCTAATCGGTCTAGCCGGATATGCCCTTGCAAGGATAACACTTCCAATATTCCCCGGCTTCTTCGCCGACTACAAATGGGTGTTCATCTACCTAGCTTTTACCACCATCATCTACGGCGGCCTCGTAGCGTTGAAACAGACAGACTTCAAGAAGTTCCTAGCATACTCCAGTGTCAGCCAGATGGGATACATGCTACTAGGAGTAGCCACTCTAACACCTATAGGAATAACCGGTGCAATGATACAATACCTATCTCACGCAATTGGCAAAGCACTCCTCTTCATGACGGCAGGAGTCTTCATAACCGAGCTACACGGGCTGAGAGACATAAGATTAATGGGAGGACTAGCCCGTAGGTACCCGCTGACTGCTGCATTAGCTCTTCTAGGATTCATGCACCTAGTAGGTATGCCTCCAACTATAGGAATGTGGAGTGAACTATTCATAGTGTTCGGATTATTTAAGGACGTTTCACTCTCAGCGGAGTTCATTCCCATGGTGACACTGGTAATTGTTGCATTAATGGTTTCAGCCGCTTACTCCTTCGTAAACATGAGGAGAATATTCTATAACAAACCGAGAAGCGAGCAGGCAATGCTGAAGACTGAAACACCGGGTGCACTGCAGTACTCAATGCTATTCATAGGAATTATGGGAATTGTCTTCTTCCTATGGATCAACCCGTACTACCATGGATTGCTCGAAGTAATCCATAAAACATTCTTGTTTGCTGGAATAGGAGGGTGATAAGAATGATAGACCCTATTTGGATCTGGCTAACTCCCTATCTTGGCGCTTTGGCACTTGCGATACTCTGGATTTCAGGAGTTAGGGACGAGAGAATATATGGTGGCACAGCGGTAGGGAGTATACTTATATCAGCTCTAATAGCAACGGTTCTAACGCCAACGGTTTACCATGGACATCTAATATACACGAAATACTCTTGGCTGCCAAGCTTAGGTATAAACTTTGGAACATACATGGATGGCCTAGGAGCGTTTATGGCCCTAGTAGTTTCATGGCTATCCCTGCTCATCGCAATATATAGTACGGAATATATGAAGGGAGACTGGGGAGTACAGAGATACTTCTTCTTCTTCACGTTCTTCGTGGGAAGCATGCTACTACTAGTCCTAGCTGACAACCTAGTATTAATGTTCATTGGATGGGAAGGAACCGGACTTGCAAGTTACGCGTTAATCGGCCACTGGTACACGGATGAAGAGGAAACCTGGGTAGGAGACCCTGGGAGAAAAGCCTTTGGGACACCAATGTACTTTGAACCGAGCCACAGCGGTGTCAGGGCTATACTCTTCACCAGGGTAGGAGACATAGGCATGATAATAGGAATGGCGCTCTTCTACATGATAACTGGCACATTCAACATCCCACAGATATCCGAAACCGCGACAGGGTGGATGTCGTTCCTCGCGTCAAAAGGAGTTCTAACAGCAGCCCTGCTGGTGTTCAGCTTGGGAGCCCTAGCTAAGAGCGCTCAATTCCCATTCCACGAATGGCTTGTCACAGCTATGACAGGCCCAACACCAGTCTCAGCACTAATACACGCCGCAACAATGGTTAAAGCAGGAGTCTACTTCATGCTAAGATTCTCACCTATCTTCTACAATGGAGCAGAACAATTAGGAGGAGCTGCTCTAGCCGCGACGGAACACTACTTCAACATTATAGCCCTACTCGGAGGAGTAACGGCCTTCATGATGGCGACAATGGCGCTAGTATCCCGCGAGTTAAAGCTGATATTCGCATTCTCCACAGCTTCACAGCTAGGCTACATGTTCCTAGGAGTAGGAGCGGCAGGCCTATTAGCACAGAAGGAAATGGCCTATGAAGGAATAGCGGCCAGCGCGGCACACCTAATGAGCCACGCAATATTCAAGGCAGCATTATTCCTAATAGCGGGCTGGGCAATCCACGCAGTACACAGCAGATTCATAGACAACATGGGCAACTTCAGCAAATACATGAAGATAACCACCCTCTCAATATGGCTAGCTGGCCTCAGCCTAGCTGGACTCCCACCCTTCTCAGGGTTCTGGAGCAAGGAAGGAGTGATACACGCTGCGCAAGCCGCCCACCTAGAAAACCTATGGTTCCTAGCAGTATTCACAGCAGGCCTAACAGGCTTCTACACGACACGAGCCATAATCAGAGTATTCCACATGCCCCCCTACGAGCCACCACACCATGAAGCCGAGCTCCACGAGGCTCCGCCGCGGATGCTATGGCCCTATACAATCCTCGCATTTACCGCACTCATAATAGGACTCGTATGGCCCTTCGGATTCGGTGCAGACTTCTCAAACTTAATATCGAAGACCCTAGGCTTCGAGGAGCCAGTAAAACTAGCCGTCGAGTTCAACGCGACCACATACGGAATAATAACATGGGTACTAGCCATGGTTTTACTGGTCCCAGCCCTCTACCTTGTCATGAAAGTTGATTTCGTGTCAATCTTGAAAACAAGCAAAACAGCTAGAATACTCCACGACTTCCTCTACGATAGATGGTACATCAACGCCCTGATCTACATAATAATAGTAGGAGGATTCATAGGAGCAATAGACCTGCTAGGATACGTTGACGGGTTCATAGACGCTTTCTACCACATAGGTATCCCAATAGCGTTCATACTGATATCAAAGGGGTTCCGGTCAATGCATAAAGGGAGACCCGACCTGTATCTAGCATATTACGCGTATGGTATCGGGCTACTATTGCTCATGCTCTACCTCATATGGGGGTGATCGGATGATGGCGTTAGACATAACTGGAAACATAACAGTTCTAACATATATAATTTTAGCACTCGGAGTAATAACTCCACTCACCAAGCCGTTAAAACTAGAAAAAACAAGGATACCGTACGGATTTGCATGGCTGTCAACACTGCTATTCTCAATAGTATCATATGAAGCGTTCTACGCGCTTAGAACCAGCGATACACTGACAATGTTCAATGGTCTAGTGACATACAATAGCTTCTCCGCTTTCATGCTAATGGTTTCAGCACTGGCAAGCGCACTAGTGTTAATGGCTATTAAAGGAAGAGCAGAGGAATGGCCGACAGCTCCAGCAGTCTATGGTTTGCTACCGCTAATACAGTTTGGCCTCATATTCGCCATGGGCATAAACGATGCCTTATTATTACTTGCAATATGGTTGCTAGTATCGGTTGCTAGCTATGTAATTATTGCTCTACCCAAGGATGTTGACAGCGTTAAAGGTGCGATAAGGTACGCACTAATGGGCTCACTCGCAACTCTATTCCTAGCAGTTTGGGTCGCGCTCAACATTGTGGCGACAGGATCATTTACAATACTGCCATACCAAATAGGCCTAGCAACACTACTAGGATTTGGAGCCTTTATACTAAGCATAGGCTTCAAACTTGGAATAGCGCCATTCCACTGGTGGCTACCCGACGTATATGGTAAGTCCAATGGATACGGTGTCTCAATAGTAGCTGGAATAGTGAAAATAGGATTCATAGCAATAACGGCCCGAGTAATATACTATATATCAGCAGGGGGCTTCTCCACAATAGTAACCGTTACACTGGCATCCCTCGCAGTAGTCACCATGTTCTGGGGGAACCTTGCGGCATTAACAACAAGGAACCTCCAAAGGATACTAGCGTACAGTAGCATAGCCCATATAGGCTATATCCTCGTGGGCCTAACTGCATTATCATATGCAGCAGGAGCCCACGACCTACAGCTGGCCATGTACTCCTTTGCGGCTATCGCGATACATGTTGCGGCGTACTCTGTAAGTAAAGCGCCCCTCTTTGCTGTTATGGGTGAAGGACACACCGAGCTAAGCGATATTAAAGGCCTATTCCACAGGGATCCTGTTTCCTCGGTTTCGATGGCTATACTACTACTGAGCCTACTAGGACTACCTCCACTCCTAGGCTTCTGGGGCAAACTATACATGTTCACAGCTATAGCAAGCTACTCCCTCCCACTACTAGTTATTGCACTGTTAAACAGTGGTATAAGCGCAGTATACTACGGTATAGCAATTAGGGATATGCTATCCACCGACGAGGGGACAGCCGTTTATGATGCTCCCAGAAAAGCATCTCTGGCCACCGCAGCGACTATAATAATTGTAGCGGGCTTATTCGCCTCTACTTTATTCCACATCATGTACTAGGCTCCTATTAACACAAACGTATATCCATAGTTTCTTTTAATCCTCCACGACTCCCCTTTTCTCCTAGGAGGACTGGTCTGAATTGACGCCTATAGACAAATACGCTGAGACACTACATAAAGTAGCTAAGCGATATAATATAGATATAGAAGAGGAATTTGCTATTAGTATAGAAAGAGTACAACTGGAGATAAGGAGAAAAGTAAGAGAATACCTTACCGCCAAAGGATACAAAGTTGACAAGGACAAAGTAGTGGAAATCGCGAGGAAACTATATGATAAAATCGGGTTCCACAACGAGTTCGATGAAATAAGGAACATATTGTTAACAAGGGGCATAGACGACGAGAAATACGTCGAAGTTCTCATAGGTCAAGCGATACTTCATGAGCTAACGAGCCTTCTCCCAGATAAAGATAAGGGAATACTCAATAAAACAGCTAAATGCCCAATATGTGGAACGGAAACCGACCTAGGATACATTGATACAGAGGGAAACATCTGGCTTTACTGCCCCCTCTGCGGTTATAAGTGGAAACAGTCTACGCTGTCCGCCCCAGTTTGCCCTTACTGCGGTCTAAGCGATAAAAACATGATAGGAGTACTGAAAGACAAGAAGAACCCGTCTGTCGTAGTTATGCTTTGTTCGAACTGCAAGCATTACTGGATACTTGTCGACGAAAGGTATACCAAGAGAGTGCCTAGGGACTTATATCCCATGTTTAGGAGGAAAGCCGAGAAGCTTTTGGCATCTTTACCTAAAGACTTCATTGAGGCTGGACAGTAGAATAATGTATTATTTTACCAGCAAGGCCTTTGAAAGCGTCTTCTAACTCTCTCCTACATCCAGTCATTAGAGTCATATAACAGTAAATCTGATTGAACCTATAATTCAAGCCTAGTCTTCTAAATGAAGTGTTGGCAAGGGATATGCCTACCAGTATACTAGCCCACAGTATGAACGAGGCTGAAGCAAGGAAAACTCCTGTGACCAGGTTCTTGGAGGAAATAGGTTTAACCGAATAGCTTTCTCCATTCTCAATATTTGATAAAGATGCGTCAAATGCTAAATCTGAAATCCATGAGATAACAGCATAAGACCTCAGTAGATCCACTCCTGCGATCATTCCTATAAACAGGGCCAGCCCTATTATAGCATTATTATAGAAACCTTGAACGAAACCTAGCATCCAAAGTACTTTCCTAGCTAGCTCCATCAATATGACTACTAATACGAGTAGGTTCCCCCTAACCCATATCCTCGGAACGATTCTCACGGATTTTTCCAAGTCTTCAACCAGAAACTTAACCACCCTCTAATCAGAAGGCATAGCATATGCTTCCACATCCAGTTTCTTCCTCAGGATATAAGCGAAGAACCTGGCATATTCAGACCTGGAACCATCAACTAATACGATCTTAGGCTTAGACTCCCTGACGTATTCTATTGTGCCCTGGAAATCCGAGTGATCACTGTATGACGCTATATATGACTTAGAGTCTAGTCGTACTAAGGGTTTCCTGAATTCCCATCCATTAAGTAAAACATGAACCCCTGGCCGGGTCTTTCTATATTTATAGAACCCGTTTACATGATCCATTATGATCACTTTTCCCCTGAACAAGTCTCTGGCTTCCCTGGTCCCATACAGGTAAAATTCTCCTAAACCATCAAACCCTGTTTCAGATAAATTCCTCGTTACCTTGTACATTCTGGAAGTCATAAGAACAGGGTCACTATACCCGGCTTCCCTCAGCTTCCTAAGTACGCCTTGGATCTTACCGTAGTAGCCGTAAATCCATAATTGCCCCTTAGTCTCCCTATACAAGGCAAGAACCTCGTCTAAAACGTCATTGTTAGACCATTTCCTCACATGATTGGGTGACCCGTAAGTAGCGTCTAAAACCAGTATATCGGGCTCTTCTATTATTTCAGTACCTTCAAGCTTGAAGTCCCCAGTGTATCCTATTCTGATGTTTTCATCACTGATTTCCACAGATATACTACCTGGAATGTGTTCTGCCGTGTATACCCTCAGCTCATAATCGTCTAGTGACCCATTGTAACCCGGTTTAACAGGTATCAACTTTTCCTTAGGAAGCAGTATTCCGAGCCCTTCTAAAATAGCGAATGTCTCTTTAGTTGCAAGTATTCTGAGCGCCTTTTTAGAACTGGTCAGGACGTGTTTGTAGTGATCTGCATGGCCATGTGTAACCACACGGTACTTACGGTGACCGCATCCGTCAATACTGAAGCTCCATAATACTATAGCTCCGTTACGTTCTATTTTGACTGGCATTTCTGTTGTTACTCTTAACATTGCTCAACCCATCTGCGTTATAATATCCTGTACTTCCCGGCTCTAGCGATAACGGCTAATGCAATGATTGTAAGAAACGATGCTAGGGAGAGAACGACTAGTCTTGTTAAACCAGTGTTTACAGGTTTACTACCGGGTAACGGATTATTGGATGAGACAACGGTGTATCTTAACTCGTTGATGAGCTGGTTGTTCCTGTATACCTGTATGCTGCCGAAGAGGGGTATGCAGTATTTGTAGGGATAATAGGACTTTGCTTCGAGAGTGGCATCATCCACCCTTTCATTTATATGTACGGATCTATCAGCTTTCACAACGAATAGTGCATTATTATTTCCGGCGAAATATGTCAGCGCTTGATAGCCCGCTCCTGTTCTCCCCTCGATGCAGAGCTTTTGGGTTACCTTCATAATCTCAACGACTGCCTCTGCCAGTTGCCTGTTCCTGTATGAGTTTACATTATAGCTTTTAACACTCATCCTTCCAGTGGACGGGTTTACGGTAACATCTACGGATCCCACTGGTATATAGTTTATTGATATGAAGTATTCTATCTCATAGTTCGAATCGGCATCTATGTGTGGAAGACTAGCTAATACATTTATTAATATAATAAATGCGATTAAAACGAAATAATGTTTGCCTATGGATATTTTAAAAAATGCCACTGAGCTCCAACCTTCACGCCTTACTAGAGAATCTATCTATGGCTTTAGATATCTCCTCTTTAGCCTTTGACGCCGATAGCCAATCCTTGAGTTTAACCCATTTTCCAGGTTCTAGTTCCTTGTAGTGCTCGAAGAAGTGTTTTATTCTATCCTTTATTATTCCGGGAATGTCATTAATGTCGTTTATATCTGCATACAATGGGTCGAGCTTGCTCTTGGGTACGGCTATGATTTTGGTATCCACCCCCGCCTCATCCTCCATTACAAGCATTCCAACAGGTTTTACCTCGATGAGGCTTCCAGGGTGTACCGGCTCCCTGCTCAGCACGATTATGTCTATCGGGTCACCGTCTTCAGCGAGTGTTCCTGGAACGAAGCCGTAATTGAAAGGATACACCATGCTGGTGTATAGGAATCTATCCACTTTTATCACACAGTACTCTTTGTCAAGTTCGTACTTGACGCTGCCTCCCATAGGTATCTCGATTATTGCATTTACTATTTCAGGGGCATCCTCACCCGGGCCGATCTTGAGGCATGACACTCTTGATCGCCTCCACATCACAATGTAGGTGTGGCATAAGTTTAAAAATAAACTACAACAACTCTCTTGTAACCGCGAAGACGACCCTAAAAGGGGAGGAGGATGAAAAATGTCGAAACCGTTTTACGTAAGGTTCGAGGTACCCCCCGAGCTTGCGGAGAAAGCGTATGAAGCAGTTAAAAAAGCGAGGGAAACAGGGAAGGTTAAGAAGGGAACAAATGAAACAACTAAAGCAGTTGAGAGGGGCATGGCCAAGCTGGTAGTCATAGCTGAAGATGTTGATCCGCCGGAAATAGTGGCTCACCTGCCGTTGCTTGCAGAAGAAAAGAAAATACCATACGTATACGTGCCCAGCAAAAAGAAGCTTGGCGAGGCCGCTGGAATAGAGGTTCAAGCCGCTAGTGTCGCTATAGTGGACCCTGGAGAAGCCGCTAGCCTAATAAACGAGATTGCAGAAAAGGTAAAAGAACTGAAAAAGTAAAATAATATTTTAATTTCTACCGGGGTATAATCTTTACTCTACTTCTATTTTAGCACTAGACTCCCATAGACCATGCAGGTTACAGTACCCGAGCGCGTATAATGTACCTGACTTTTTCACCTTCACTGTAAACGTTATCTTTGGCTCGGCATATTCTGGCTCCAGTATAGCTGTAGCTAGATGTATCGGGTTAAACGCTCTTCCCTCCTCTTTGAAGAAGAGTTGCACGTATCTTATTGAGTGAACCGCTTGGTTGGGATGAGGACCAACTTCTACTTCCACAGTAAAAGGTTCTCCGGCTTTTACCTTGCTGGGTGCCCTTATTTTCGGAGTATGTGTCTCTTTTTTACCAGCCGCTTCTCCTTCAACCTTCTCAGGCTTATATATTAGGTCTCCCAGATATGACATGTTTTTCACCATATAAAGACAGGTTCACTAATGTGTTTAATATAGTAATCGTATAAACCCTGGCTGGTTTCATGGTAGCATTTATAATGCCTCACTATTTACAGCTATTACACCAGCGTTAAGATAGGTAATAAGGATGGTGTAGGTCTTGGCGGGAGAGGTTGAGAACTTTAGATATATAGTACGTATCGCTGGAACAGATATCGAGGGTACATGGAAGGTTGTATACGGCCTATCCAAGATTAAAGGTATCGGTATATCGACAGCTAACGCTATATGCCGCGTACTCGGGATTGATGAGAATAAGAGAATAGGATTCCTAACTGATACCGAGCTCAAAAAGATAGAGCAAGCAGTTTCCGACATCAGGCAGTTAGGCCTTCCCTCCTGGATGTATAACAGGCGGAAGGACTATGAGACCGGAGAAGACCAGCATTTGTATGGAGCCAACCTACTATGGGCTGCTAGAAGAGACATTGAGAGGGAAAAGAAAATTAAGAGCTGGAGAGGCCTACGCCACGCTGTAGGCTTAAAGGTTAGAGGTCAGAGAACCCACACGACGGGTCGCCTAGGATTAACCGTCGGCGTATCTAAAAAGAAGAAGTAATGGAAGGGGTGTGTTAAATGGGTGATCCAAGGAAACCTAGGAAGAAATGGATAGGACCTAAACATCCATGGGTCAAGGATCGTCTTGCCAGGGAACTAGAGATCATGGGTAGATACGGGCTTAGGAACAAGAGGGAATTATGGATCGCTCAAACCATGGCCAGGAAATTCAGGCATCAGGCTAGAAGCCTCCTGGCTCTACCAGATGCCGTTAGGGCAGAAGAAGAAAAGAACCTCTTGGCCCGACTTACCAGGCTTGGCCTTATCTCAGAGAACACCAAGCTTGACGATGTGTTAGGTCTCACTGCAGAAAACGTTCTTGAACGCCGGCTCCAGACTCTCGTGTACAAGAAGGGTTTAGCTAAAACTATACAGCAGGCAAGGCAGTTCATTGTTCATGGTCACATAGCTATAGCCGGGAGGAGAGTCACGTCTCCCGGCTATCTCGTTAACCGCGATGAAGAACAGTTAATAGACTATGCACCCGGTAGCCCTATCATAGCCCAGTTAAGGAAAGAGGAGGTTGAAGAGTAATGTCGTTCCAGTCCCGTGAGCTTAAGTGGGGAGTTGCACACATATTCAGCAGTTTCAACAACACGATCGTCCATATAACCGATTTAACGGGAGCAGAAACCGTTGCAAGGGTTTCTGGAGGCATGGTAGTTAAGGCAGATAGAGAAAAGCCATCCCCCTATGCAGCCATGATAGCTGCTGGTAAAGCGGCCCAGCAGGCTATAGAGAAAGGTGTAACAGCGATTCACATAAAGGTTCGTGGAGTAGGAGGTCACGGTCCAAAAACACCTGGCCCTGGAGCCCACGCGGCAATCAGAGCATTAGCTAGGTCAGGCTTCATTATTGGAAGGATAGAAGATGTAACCCCTATCCCCCACGACACGACGCGTAGACCAGGAGGCCGTAGGGGTAGAAGAGTCTGATCTTCTATCCTACATATTTTTAGGGGTGAACTGGTTTTTGAGAAACGTCAAACTTCTGGAATCCTCTTCTAACAGGATTGCATTGGCGGTCGAAGGGTTTCCACTGGAACTGGTTAACTCTATTAGGAGAGCTATTCTCTCTGAAGTTCCGGTTATGGCGATAGAGTGGGTATACATAACTAGGAACGACTCCGCATTATTTAACGAAATGCTCTCACACAAACTAGGGCTTCTAGTCATCAAATCTGATAAAGCGGTAGAAAAGTACCTTCCACCCGAGGAGTGCAGGGCAGACCTAGAATGCGGTGAAGACATGGCATGCGTAGATGCCTTTATCACACGTAAACCTGAATGCTTTGTCAGGATGGTACTCCGTAAAGAGAACCCGGCTGATGGAGAAGACGCTTTGGTCACAGTGAAAGCTTCTGACATTGAGAGCGAAGATCCAGACGTTTACCCAGTACATGGGGAAACCGAGTTAACAATTCTTGCATCCGGTCAAAGCCTTGACGTCGAGATGTACGCTAGACTTGGAAGAGGCAAGGAACACGCTAAATTTATTCCAGCAGTGGTAGTTCTCAAATACACTCCTATCATAAAGTACGATACGAAGAGTATTAGCGAGGAATGCTTAGAATGTATTAGGAACTATAGCATAGATCTGGCTGAGACTATCTCAAAGGGAAGTAAGAGTAGAATAGTATGGTACGACACTGGAAACACGAGCTTATTAAAGCATTGCGCGGAGAGGGTGTGTCAGACAGGTTTAAAAGTAGAGTATGATAAGAATAGGCTTATACTCGTGGTTGAGTCTCACGGGGCATTGGACCCCAGAAAAATAATTAGTCTAGCGGTTGACGAGCTAGATAAAAAGGTTAAGACTCTACAGGAGAAGTTAGGAGGTGTGGTTGCATGAGTAAGAGAACCGGGCCAACAAACATAGTCTTAAGAAAAACGGCGGACAAACTGATGCGTGAGTATAGGAAAACGGGATCGGGCCTATGGAGGGACGTGGCGGAACTATTGACAAGGCCGACGCGTAAAAGAGTGTCTGTAAACTTATCCAAAATAAACAGATACTCCGAGGACGGTGACACCGTTATCGTCCCAGGAAAAGTCTTGGGTAGCGGGTCACTTACCAAGAAGATAAGGATAGCGGCGTTTAGTTTCTCGGAGAAGGCAATTGAGAAAATCAAGGCTAGTGGAGGCAAGTATATGACAATAGACCAGCTCCTAGACGAGGGCGTTAAGCCTTCTGATGTTAAACTAATAGTATAGCCGGGGTGAATGTTATGGCTAGAATAATTGTTAACGGAGAAGGACACATATTAGGGCGTCTCTCCAGTATAATAGCGAAAAAACTCCTAGAAGGGAATGAAGTCGTAGTGGTAAATGTGGAAAAAGTGATAGTCAGTGGAGAGAAGAGAATGGTCGTCGACTCTTATAAGAAAATCCTAGGTGTAAAGGTACACTTATCACATAAATGGAGGCCTAAGAGGCCTAGGAGCCCCATAAGATTATTCAAAGCATCGGTTAAGGGAATGCTCCCTAAGAATAATAAGAAAGGAAGAGAGGCTCTGAGCAGGCTGAAAGTATATGTAGGCGTTCCAGACGAATTCAAGGATGCCGAAATGGTAGTCTTCAAGGATGCATATAAGGACAGGCTAAAAACGAATAAGTATGTAGAACTCTCTGTTATAGCTAAGGAAATGGGATGGAAAGGTGTTGAGCAGTGAGAATGGTTCTAGTTACCGGTAAGAGGAAAAGGGCTATAGCCACGGCCTTGATAAAACCGGGTAAAGGCCGTATATGGGTCAATGGCGTTCCTATTGATATTTATCCCATAGAAATGGCTAGGTTGAAAATGCTTGAACCTCTCCTAGTAGCAGGTAAAAAGCTACGTGGCTTAGTTGATATTATTATCAAAGTCCGCGGCGGAGGATATATGGGTCAAGCCGAGGCCGTTAGAATGGCCATAGCGAAAGGCCTTATAGAATACATGAAAAGCTTTACAGAAGAGGGCACAGAAAGTCAAATGCAGGAACAAATAAAGCTTCTAGAGAAATTCTTCAATGAGTACGATAAGCATATGCTAGTAGGTGACCCCAGGAGAACAGAGCCGAAGAAACCGATGAGGTATAGTGCCAGAAGAAGATGGCAGAAGAGTTATAGGTGATCAAATATGCTCGCTCCCGTAAGATGCTTTACATGCGGAGCTCCATTGGCGCATCTATGGCCGGAGTTTAAGAGGAGGGTGGAGGCAGGAGAAGACCCAGGAAAAGTCCTCGATGACTTAGGAGTAAAACGGTATTGCTGCCGGAGAACCCTACTGTCAACAGTCGCTTATATTGAGGAACTCGTAGTTTACACCCACATAGGTTTTAAGAAGAAAGTGAGACCATTCTAGACCGGTTATGCGGGGTGTTTAGATATGAGTGAACAAGAGCAAACCAAGAGCCAAGAAGAATTCCTCGTTCCACTAGACACGTATAGGAAGGCAGGAGTGTTTCTAGGTACACATATATGTACCAAGTACATGGAGCAGTTCGTATACAAGATAAGGCCTGACGGTCTCTACATACTCGACATAAGGAAAATAGATGAAAGATTGAGGATAGCCTCAAGATTTCTCTCGAACTACGATCCCGAGAAGATCGCCGTCGTGGCTGTTAGACAGTATGGTCAGAAGCCTGTTAAAATGATGTGTGAGAGAGTGGGATGCAAAGCTATCACTGGCAGAGTTATACCGGGCATTTTCACTAACCCCAAACTTGAATGGTATATGGAGCCCGACGTCGTCCTAGTCACAGATCCCAGGGCTGAAGCTCAGGCGATAAAAGAGGCTTTCAAAGTCGGAATACCCATTGTAGCTCTAACAGACACTGATAATCGTATCGAGAATATTGATCTGATTATTCCGGCGAACAATAAGGGTAGAAAGAGTCTCGCGTTGATCTATTGGATTCTAACAAGGGAAATACTCAGAAATAGAGGAGTCATATCTCCAGATCAAGACCTTGATGTCTCATGGGAGGACTACATCGTTAGACCCGTTAGGAAGTAGTTCTAGGCAAACTCTTTAACCTAGTTTTTACTTGCTACCTATTACCAGGGTATTCCTAGATATGAAAATAAGGTTAAGCATTCCTATACTGGGAGTAAATTGGGGGGAAACAGTCAACCCGTACATAGTTGTCCCACTTGAAAACAGTATTTCAGTACACCAGATAGAATGTTGGGACAAAGCGAATAGTGGTTTACTCAAGATTTCGTCCGATGGGCAGAATTCATTGTTTCTAGAGCATGAAATAAATAGTGAAACAGTGAAAATGATGAGTTTATACAGATCTCTAACTGGAGATATACCTGAAAAGAACTGCTATGAAATGTCAATACCAGACGAGAAGATTCCATATATATCCATCTACGGAGGAGCATTGGCTGCTTTAGCCTACAAGTTGATAAGCCGTGCCCTAGGATTAAAACCATCTAAAAATGAAATCCTAGAGTTTCTAAGCCATTTATGGACTGATAAACCGTTCTGGCTTAGACTTCTATACGAATCAGTTGCACTTTCATCATTGACTGGGAGAGCCATATTGTATAGAGGTATCGATGAAAGCGTCATCCTTGGAAAAACCAGTATTGAAAAAGCCGCTAGAAGAGATTATTACAATGCAAACAGTGTTGAACCACCAATTGACCTTCAGCTACAGTCAGCCCTGGCCAAACTAGAAGGCGTATCCGTTATCTCCGCCTCAAACATTATTTCAGCCCAGCCAGACAAAGGACTAGAAGTACATTCCCTTCTATCCACCTACTATAAAATCGATAATGCAGTAAGCTACATAGTTTACGGTTTGGAACCTCCGATCGACGGGTGCAAATATATTCAATCTCTTAACGGGGGCTTGGAGGAGACTTGCTTTGATTAACTCGGACTACATAGTGAAGCTAGGCGGGAGTGTTATAACAGAGAAAGACAAGGCCATGAAAATAGATTATGACTCACTCTGCAAAATAGGCTCATACCTACGGAAACATGTGCCTAAAATAATAGTGCATGGTGGAGGAAGCTATGGGCACTACATCGTGCATAACATCCTGGAAGAAAAGAGACAACTGGATTACACCGATTTACCATCGATAAGTTACGTGATGGATATATTGAACAGAGAAGTGATAAAATGCTTCCAGGACTATGGGTTACCGGTAGTTAGTTTTCCGCCTCACTCAATATGCTCGATTAAAAACAGTAAGCTTGAATGTGAAATTGAAACAATGAAAAGGACCGTTGAAAACGGTTTGATACCTGTTTTATACGGCGATGCAGTTGTTTCAACAGGAGGGATAGAAATCCTATCAGGTGACACACTTATGGTTTTCCTAGCAAAAGAGTTTGGACTACGTAAACTAATTTTCCTAACTGATGTAGACGGAGTATATCTGGATATGAATAGGAAGACCATCATAAAACACCTGAATTTAAGGGATCCCAAGAATCAACTAGCATTCCTCCGCGAATCAGGTAACATAGATGTAACAGGTGGTATGAGAGCTAAGATTGAGTCACTCAAAAACCTGCCTAACAACACACTGGTCTACATAGTTAATGGAAGAAAGGAGAGTCATCTAAGTAAGGTTTTTGTAGAAGGAGAGAATCCAGGTACTCTTATAGAAACATAGTCTGAACAATCAATAGAAGGAGGTGTCCAGAGCCATAAAGCTAACCACCGAAGACAGAAAACTTGACCATATAAAGATCACGCTTGAAAGACACGTGGAGTCCAAGGCAACCACGCTACTCGACGATATATTTGTCGAACATATATCACTCCCCGAGGTCAACTTCGACAGGATAGATACAACAATAGAATTCTTGGGCAAAAAGATCAACGCTCCCATAATGATAACCGGGATGACGGGAGGCCATCCCAAAACGGCAGAGATAAACAGGGATCTAGCCATTGTAGCTGAGAAATACAGGATAGCTCTGGGTGTGGGCAGCCAGAGAGCTGCAATAGAAGACAAGAAATTAGGATGGACTTTTCGTATTGCCAGGGAAAACGCTCCCACAATACCCCTAGTTGCCAACATTGGTGGTCCTCAGCTAGTTAAGGGCTACGGTATAAAAGAGATTGTTGAAGCTATAGAGATGATTGACGCCGACGGTATAGCCATCCACTTGAATCCTCTCCAAGAAGCCTTCCAACCCGAAGGTGATAGGGATTACAGCGGGTTAATCTCCAAGATAATTGAAATCGTAGACCGCTCGCCCGTTCCAGTCATTATAAAAGAAACAGGATCAGGTCTTTCTCCCAGAATAGTGAGCATTTTATATGACCTCGGAGTCAATCACTTCGATGTCTCAGGTCTAGGTGGTACTAACTGGGGTAAAGTCGAGGTTCTCAGGGCGGAGCATCGTGAGATAATGGGGTTCAAAGGAAAACTGGATGGATACGGTGACTACTGGGGTAACCCTACAGCCTTCAGTGTAATATCCTCGCGAATAGTAGCCCCGTACTCAACCATCATAACGAGCGGAGGCATAAGAACAGGGCTCGATATAGTTAAATCCATAGTTATAGGAGGTGATTTAGGCGGGTTTGCCTTGCCTGCGCTTAGAGTATTAATGAAGGAAGGAACTACTGGGTTGGAGAGATTTATCGAGGATATTATTTACCAGGTTAAAGTGGGGCTTTTCCTAACCGGTTCAAGCAACTTAAAACAACTGAGATGCAAGCGTTTCGCTATATTAA
>WAOU01000089.1 GCA_015521095.1 Desulfurococcales archaeon
GAGTGGTGTAGTATATACTGGATTAATTACGTTGATACCTATAGTTTATTTTCTGGAAGAATAGTAGAATTATATAGTTCCACGATATATTCACGTATTCAGGTGGAACGATGAACAATGCCTGACGATGCTTCGCCTGAATCATCGAAACGCTACGGATTCACAAGCATATTCAGGGTACTCTCCTACCTCAGAGACAACACGCTACGATTCATCGCGGCCATAGTACTAATTATTCTCATGGCATACACGAACGCGATAATCCCCGTACTAATAAAGAACGCGATAGACCTGGGAATATCGCAGGGAAGCACAAGGACAGCCATATACTACAGCCTCTTAATACTAGGGGCAGGGATACTCAACGGCGTATTCAGCTTTACTGGCAGGATACTCCTGGTTAAAGCATCACAGGAAGCAGTCTATCGGCTTAGGCTGGACGCATTCAGGGCAGTCCAGAGACAGAGTATGGAGTTCTTCAACAAGACACTCGTCGGACAACTAATAAGTAGGATAACAAATGACGCCGAGAGAATCACTGGGTTCCTATCCTTCAGGCTCCGCATGCTGGTCTACTCCAGCTTCCTAATAGGCATATCCGTCTACTACATGCTAGGCATGAGCACCAGCCTAACACTTATAGCACTCGCCACCATAGCCATAGTAATGACTATAAACGCCCTATACGCGATGAAGGTAAGACCAGTATACGACAAGGTAAGACACCAGACAGGAAGCGTAGCAGCAGTATCCACAGGCCTCATAGCCGGTATAAAGACAGTAAAGAGCCTTGCAGTCGAAGACAGCCTATTCGCCCGATTCCAGGATGAGAACAAGAAACTCTACGAGTACTCTGTCGAGGCCACGCGCATAACAAGCCTCTATGGGAACCTCCCCTTCCTCGTCATGGGAGCCTCAATGACTGGGATCCTCCTTATCGGAGGACGCGCGATAATAGGAGGAGGTCTAACAGTCGGTGTCCTCGTAGCATTCCTAACTTACATGCTTACAATGACATGGCCCCTGAGAGCCCTAGGATTCATAATTGGAGATATGCAGAGAACTGTGGCAGCAGCAGCTAGATTGTTTGATATAATCGACTCCGCGCCGAGCCAACTGGATCCAGAGGATGCATTAGACTTACCAAGTCCAAGAGGAGATGTAAGAGTAGAACACGTAAGCTTCTCATATAGGGGAGGAAAAAAGGTACTAGACGACGTATCCCTACATGTCCCGCCAGGAGAGAAAGTTCTAATCACCGGCCCGCCCGGATCCGGTAAAAGCACCTTATTAAAACTCATAGCCCGGCTATACGAGCCTGATTCAGGTAGGATTCTCATTGATGGAGTAGACCTGAGAAGGATCATGAATAGCACGCTCAGGAGAATAATAGCATACGTTCCCCAGGAGCCCTTCATATTCAACAGGAGCATTAGAGAAAACATCGCTCTCGCTAAGCCAGATGCTAGCCTGGAAGAAATCGTGAGAGCTGCGAAAATATCGAAAATCCATGACTTCATAGCTAGTCTCCCTAATGGCTACGATACGATTGTTGGAGAGAAAGGAGTCACTCTCTCTGGAGGCCAGAGACAACGTATTGCTCTCGCTAGAGCCCTCTTACTGGATCCAAAGATTCTGCTCCTCGATGATCCAGTCTCGAACCTTGACGCCGAGACAGAAAAGATGCTCGTAGAAGACCTCATAGATATAGCCAAGGATAGAACAGTCATCGTTGTATCACAGAGGCCCAGCCTCCGTGTCCTCGCCGACAAGATTATCGTAATGGTGGACGGAAGAATAGTCGAGGAGGGTACACATGATGAGCTACTAGAACGAAGAGGACACTACTGGAGCATCCTCGCTAGCCACGGTGAAATACAATGACGGGCAGGAGTCAGAGCAGTCTCGCAATATTCAAGAGGTTCCTGTCAGAGGCATTCGTGCATAGAAGACTCCTAGCCGTCATATTACTAGCCATTATAGGCTCGACGATCTCTACGCTTGCGGCACCATATATTCTTAGGATAGCGATTGACGAGTACATAGTACCAGGCAGGTTCGAGGATCTAGTAGGAATCGCACTACTTTATCTTATAGCATTGACAGGACAGTGGCTCTTCACAACTCTACAGACATACACGGTACAGGTATTTGGGCAACGAGTGCTTTTCGATCTTCGCGCCAGGCTACAGAGAAAACTGCTGGACTCTAAACTAGACTATTTCAAGGACAAGCGAACCGGGGATCTAGTCTCCAGGATAATTAATGATACGAGCATGGTTAACGATGTGCTTGTATCTGGCCTGCTAGGCGGTATAGGAAGTCTTTTAAGCTTGATAGGGATTATTGGGGCAATGCTCCTCTTAGATGTCCGATTAACCGTTGTCGCTATGACCACTATACCCTTGATGGTGATCATATCAAAATACTTTGGAGGACGAATATACAGGGCATATAGGGATACGAGACAGAAGATAGCAAAAATCTCCAGTATAGTTGAAGAGTCTGTGAGCGGTATAGAGACTGTGAAGGCGTTTGGAAGAGAGCCGATGGTGGAAGAAGAGTTTAGCCGTGCCTCCAGGGATACTGTAAAGGCCTACATGAGGGTCGCCTACTACATGGGCTTCTTCTGGCCTCTCATGAACATATCCTCCCTCCTTAGCATAGTAATAGTACTAGCCTACGGATCATATCTAGCCTACACAGGAGCCGTTAGCCTCGGAATAGTAGTAGCATTCGTCCAATACACTCAGAGATTCAGGGGACCAATCAACAATGTAGTAAGCATGTATGACAGCCTTCAATCAGCACTAGCATCCCTCGTCAGAATATACGAGGTTCTAGACGATGAAAACATCGAGGAAACAGCAGGTGAAAAAATAGACAGGCTCAAAGGAGAAATAGAGTTCCGCGAAGTCTGGTTCGAATACGAGCCAGGAAACCCAGTTCTAAAGAATATAAACCTCCATATCCGGCCCGGCGAGACCATAGCACTAGTCGGTAGAACAGGGGCAGGGAAAACTACTCTTGCGAACCTAATAATGCGGTTCTACGACCCCACCAAGGGCCTGCTCTTTTACGATGGAAAAGACAGTAAACAACTGGATAGGCGAAGCATACGTGCTAGAATCGGCTATGTTCCGCAGGAGACCTATCTGTTCCCAGGAACAATAGCAGAGAACATCCAAATAGCAAACCCCAATGCTACAAAGGAAGACGTAGTAAAGGTATGTAAGGAGCTTGGAATACACGAATTCATAATAAGACTCCCCCAAGGATACGATACACCTGCAGGAGAGGCAGGAAAACTATTGAGCGTTGGAGAAAAACAACTAATATCCCTTGCACGAGCCCTCATACGCGACCCAGATATAATCGTATTAGATGAGGCTCTTTCAAGTGTAGATTCTAAAACAGAGCATCTTATACATAGGGCTCTGAGGAGACTACTCCAGGGCAGGACGAGTATAATAATAGCGCACAGGCTAGCTATTACAAAAATTGTTGATAAGATAATCGTGATAGATAACGGAGAAATAATTGAGGATGGAAGCTTTAAAGAACTCCTGAGAAAAGAAGGATACTTCTATCGACTCTATGTATCGCAGAAAGGTTAGCAGATCATATTATATTATTGTAAGTAATATTCATATAATAAAAACAATTATCATAATATCTAGTAACCACTCAACTTTCACCATCTTCATTCCCAGCATACAGCGACCTAAGTATCTCGTGACGACTGGTTTCACTTACTTTTCCATCCTCAACCACATATATCCTATCCGCAATCTTCAACACCGCGGGATCATGGGTAGCTATAAGTACCGTTCTTTCACGCTTCAGCGATGCAACAAACTGTATTACGTATGACCTACGCTCTGCGTCGAGGAATATCGTAGGTTCATCCAGCAACAGGATCGGCTTATTTCTAGCCAAAGCTACTAATAAGCTCGCCAGGCGCTGCTCTCCACCACTAAGTATCGACACTTTTTTATCCATTATACTGGTTAATCCTAGCTGTTCTCCTATAGGTTTCACTATTTCACTTCCATCCGATTCTCCTTTCGTTGCATATATCACGTTCTCCCTTACGGTTAGACCTGGAATAAGTAATGGTTTCTGCGGCATGTAGCTGACGCATTCGGCTAGTGTCCATGAAAAACCTTTCTCTATTACATTATATCCACATACATACACGCTCCCGCTATCAGGCTTATCAAAGCCAGCAATAATGTGGAAAATACTTGTTTTTCCACTTCCTGTCCGGCCCAGTAATAGTACGATCTCATTAGGATAAACTGTCATATTAATGTTCCTTAGCTCGAACACTGATCCGGTATAAGTGACTCGTCTTGAGACATTTATTAACTGTATAATTGGCTTCATCCTTAAGACACCTCATTAATCAAGACACGTATACTTTTCCTCTTCAAACCATACACGGAGAATAATACTGAGACTACTAGCATAGGTACTGCTGCTATCATGAAATATTTCATGTTCCATTCCATTACAATTGTGAGTGGGAAGCTAGATCCTTCGAGAAGAACCCTTATATAGAATATCGAGACAGCTATTAGTGACAATAATGAGACGGATCCAAGTACTATAATGACCTCGAGCACAAACAGCTTTATCATTGACGCCATATCATAGCCGTTGATCATCATAAAAGTAATAATTCTTGAATTATAGTTTATTAGATCATTCACAAATTTGTAAGTTACAACAATTAAGACTATGATTCCTAACACTAGATCTATAAAGATAGGAGAATCCGGTTTAACTGCATGCCTATTAAGCCTTTCATAACTATCCTGTAACAAGCTTTCCTTGCTAACCACTCTAATATTTTGTTCTCCGATTGAAGAAGAAAAGCACTGTTTCACTATATCTGGATAAGACTTATCTGTACTAATCACGGGACTCGCCTTGATTTTTATATAGTATTTCCACATATCAGAGCTAGCCAGATCTATATTGGCTCTAGTCACATTGTCTATATCGACTCCTCCAAAAATCCTGAAGAATACTGCATCGTCTACGATTACTCCGTGAGAGTCCAAAAGCGGTGCTATAACTATCCCTGCTACACGTGCACTTACAGATTCAGTAAAATATACGTCAGACTCTGGCGAGACACGGTTGTAGAAAGCATAGTTAAATAAAACATCATTATCTCCTTTAGGATGGGATCCCTTTAGAAGGTGATTTGCTGTCGTTAGATTATATAATACGATATCGGATAGTGGATAGATAATCACCTTATCAGAATACCTGTACAAAGTGCTTTGCTTCACGTTATCAGCTATTTTTAGGGTAACTCCGGTTCCTTCACCTACGATGATTACGTCATATTCTGCTTTTTTACTACAATTCTGTAGTTGTCCTATAAATTCAAGGTATGCTATTTCTCTAGAGTTTTTGTTAGGCAATAGTGTAACTTGATAATCGGCTTCCGATCTCTCGATTGGCTCGACAACCTCGAACTTATAATACTCGTAGGGGATAAACATAAATTGTATAACAAACATTATTATAAGAAATAATATAGAAAATTTCAATAGAAAAAACTTCTTGTTTTTTAAATTGTAAAATAAAATTTTAAGAAAAAAATTTTTGGAATTATATTCATTATCATTTTTCACTACCAGTCACCGCCTGCTGTCTGCTCAAAATACGCTACATCATATTGATCATAAATAATATCATCATGTCCTACTGCTCCATAGTATATTCCGTCATAGTACGAATATGTATTATATATTACATAAACATAGACATTAGCATCTTTATATAATGCTATGTCCTGGTCATACTTCCATACATATAAATAACCATAGTCTTTTAAGAAGGTAGATTCTTCAAGTGTAAACACTACAACCTCAGGTGGCGGCAAGTAATCGGTAGATGTTGCTGTAACTACTGGTCTATTTGCAACTGGATCTAGTTCTTCTGTAAAATGTAATATATCTAGAAAAACATATGCAGCAGATATAAATCCTGTACCCCTTGTTACTTCGCTAGGATCGTCTAAAACTATAGGATCAAAAGTCATTTGGTAATCCCATAGTACATTTGGCGTGAGATCTTTTTGGATTGTATAGGTTTGAGCCATTACATTTATGCCTGTTAATACAAGCAATATTGTTATTACTATTGAGAGTATTGAAAGATCTATATTAAAATCCCTCAATATATCACCACTCTCTAGATATATATAACGATACCTTAATATATAAAGCTTTAGCTTTAAATAATATATGTTACTTTGTTCTTTTAAATAACAAAAATAATAAAATAATAACTAGTTAGTTGGAAAAATAATGGACTAATATGTCTTTTCTAGGATATTAGTTCTTCGACAGGTATTTCTACTGGGGCTTTGTCCTGTGCTTCGATGTCTACTCCTTCTACTAGTTTTGATTCTGGTGGTAATGGTTTCTTTGGCTTTAATTGTTCTTTGGGTATTTCTGCTTTCTTTGATGTTTTCTTCTTGAATAGGCCTAGCTTATATTTTATCAGGGCGCTTCTTAGTCTCTGGATTGCTGCTCCTGGATCAACCATCTTTGGACATACCGCGCTACAGGATGCAGCGTAGTGACAACTCCATGGTCCTTCTTCCACGTCTACTGCTTCTAGTCTTTCTTTCCAGGCTTCGTCTCTTGGATCGCTTACGTAGCGCCATACGTAGGCTAGGGCTTGTGGGCCTAGGAATCTCTCGTCGCTTGCTGCTACTGGACAGGCGCTGTAGCAGAGTCCACATGCTATACATAGCGTGTACTCGTAGAGCTCCTTGTGTTCTTCTGGGGTCATTAGGAATTCTGCGTCTCCTTTCTCTACTTCTTCCTTGTTCTTCCGTATTAGGTAGGGTTTTACGCTCCTGTGTTTTTCGAAGAATTTGGTGAAGTCTGTTAGGAGATCCTTGATCACGGGATGGTTCTTTAGTGGTTCTAGCTCGATTACTGGTTTGGCCTCTGATGCTACTTCTGAGACTTGTGTCTGGCATGCTAGTCTTGGCATGCCGTTGATTACCATTCCGCAGCTACCGCAGACTCCCATTCTACAACTGTATCGCATTACTATTGTGTGGTCTATTTCTTCCTTGATTTTGAGGAGTGCGTCGAGCACTGTCATTCCTCTGTAGGTTTCTACCTCGTACTCTTCCCACCAGGTCTTGTCTTTTTCTGGATCGTATCTTTTTATCCTGAAGATGACTTTCTTGGGCGGGGTTCTTGTGGCTGCCTGTGGATCGAACGTCATCTTATACCACCTCCTCTACATCATGGACTCGGGGTTCCTATCACGGTGTATGTCGCCAGCGCGCTGAAAACGAAGAAGAGTATGACGATGACTATCGTTATGAGATTCTTGTATTTTCCACTTGTCCATTCTAGTAGTATTCCGCGTAGGCCGTTGAAGCCGTGTAGTAGTGCAGCGTAGGCGAATATGAGTAGTAGTACTCCGTAGGCGTTTATCTCGTGGTATACTAGGCTGGGTGAGAGCGTGTCTTTGAAGGTCTCTACTCCTCTCAGCCATGGTACTCTAACTACTAGGTGCCATGTTAGTAGGAATATGAGTAGTATCGCGGTAATGTACTGGAATAGTGCCTGGACTGTTCCTCTCTTCACCATTCTACCACACCTCCTACTTGAAGAAGACAATGTATCCTGTTAATGCCCAGAGTATCGGCCATAGCAGGAAGACAAGGTACAGTAGTTTTCTCTGGCATGCTTTTAGGCTAGGCGCTAGATATGGTGGCTTCGGTTTCTCCGGTTTTCCAATACATACACCGAAGAACTCTACTAGTAGTAGTCTTATTCCGTTGAGTCCGTGGAACCATGCTATGCCGGCGAAGAAGAAGAAGTAGAGTGTCACTATGCTGAATCCTTGTGCTTTGTTTATTTCTTCTACCCAGGCCTCCCATCCCGTATGGGCAGGTGTTCCTGTTACATATATGTGTGCCATTATTATCAGGGCCATGAGTATTCCTGTTACTCTGTGGAGCACGAATGCTACTCTTTCAGGGTTATTTACGACTCGTAGTACCCA
>WAOU01000090.1 GCA_015521095.1 Desulfurococcales archaeon
GCCTCTTCTCGGACTCTATCCTCTTCTTTATCTGTGCCGCTACGACATTTCCAAGGGTATAGGTCGGGAAGTATCCTATTGTTCCATGGCTCCAGTGTATGTCCTGTAGTACTCCCTCGGCATCGTTCTTGGGTCTTACTCCTAGTAGTTTCTCCATCATGTTGTTCCATTCGACTGGTACCTCGTCTACAGTTAGTTCTTCCGATATGAGCTTCTTCTCTATCTCGTAGCGTAGGTATATGTGGAAGTTGTAGGTTACCTCGTCAGCCTCTACTCTTATTAGGCTCGGCCTGACTGTGTTGACGTATCGGTAGATTTCTTCGACACTGTATTCTCTAACGAAGTCTAAGTACTTGTCTAGTATTGGCTTCATTAGGGCTACGAACGCCATGCTTCTACCAACAATGTTTTCCCAGAACCTGCTCTGGCTCTCGTGTACTCCTAGGCTTACGCCTCCTGCTATAGGAGTCATGGCTAGTCTCTCGTCTACCTGTAGTTCATAGAGTGCGTGGCCGAACTCGTGTATCACGCTATATACTGTACGTTTGAAGTCTATGCCTTCGTAGCGAGTTGTGATTCTTACATCTTTTATTCCCATGTTTACTGTGAAGGGGTGAGGGCTTACGTCTAGTCTTGCCCTGTCCCATGGGAATCCTAGGAGATCCAGGATCTCCTTGTTTACCTTTTCCATTTTTTCCCTGACATATGAGACTTTCTCTAATGGGTGCTCGCTAGGATAATAATCGTCTGAGAGAACCTTCTCTAGGACTTTTTTACTGTGTGGTATGATTGTGTCGAATACCTTGTCCATGTCATCTATCGTCAGTCCTTCTTCATAGATGTCTAGGAGCGCGTTGTATGGATGTTTCTCATATCCAAGGTACTCGGCTGTTTTCCTGGCTAGATCTATTATCTTCTCGAGATAAGGCTTGAACAGGGAGAAGTCCGATTTCTGTTTGGCCTCGACCCATACATGGACTGCTTCTCCTGTTACCCTAGTGTACTCGTATACGTGTTCTGACGGGAGCTTCTTTAACCTGGTGACTGTCCTGTCGAGTACCCTCACTACTCCTTTCTCATAAGGATTCAGCGAATCTACTTTTTTCTTGGCCTCCTCGAGTAGCTCTAGTAGTTCTGGCCTCAGAGTCAGCTGCTGGCTTAGAACACTCAGCTCTGCGCGTGCAACGCTTCTCTCCT
Organism: Desulfurococcales archaeon; assembly: GCA_015521095.1. Next base: position 1,198 of record WAOU01000090.1, read on the forward strand.
TCGCTCCCTCCCTAGGCATATAGGTCTCGCTATCCCATCCCATGAGAGCCTGTGCATGGCCTATAGCCCAGACAACACGGTACTTTTCGATCAATTGTTTAATGGTGTCGTCTACGAATACTTGGTCTACCATCTAGGAGTCCCCTCCAAGGATTCTAGCGTATTCCCACCTACTTATATTGGATATATACATATGGTAAACGCAAATATCGGGCCAACAACCTGAATATACCTGTGGTGCATCCTAATGGCTAGGTACGAGGTCAAAGTAGGAAGCCTGAAAGTTGTGATCGACGACGAGCTCCTATACACGGAGTCTGACGAATGGGTACGCGTAGACGGGGACACGGCAACAGTAGGCGTAACAGACTACGCTCAGAAAAAACTAAAGGACATTGTAGGAGTAGAACTCCCAGAACCAGGAGACCACGTATCCCGAGGAGACTCGGTCGCAGTCGTGGAATCCATAAAAGCAGCCGCCGACGTATATGCTCCACTAACAGGCGAGATAACCGAGGTAAACGAGGAGCTCTACGATGCTCCCGAAATCATAAACCAGGATCCATATGGGCAAGGCTGGTTATTCAAGATAAAAATAGAAAACAGGGAAGAACTAGACAATCTCCTTAACCATGAAGCATATGTAGAGAAGATTAAGAAGGAGTCCTAGACCCTCTTCTTTATTACTATTAACAAGACATTAGGGTACAAGTAAGGGGAGAGCAAGCTTCTTTAACTTAGATTATTAACTTAATTATATGATTGAGGAACTCATCTAGCAGATACTACCTATGATCGATTTAGAAGGGCTGTACACTAATGCATCGCAAAAACCTGTCGAGAAGTACAACAATAATAGTCATGTTCATAGCCATGGTTCTCATCAATACGTTGAGTGTTGGCATCATAACGAATGCAGTAGAAGAGAATAGTTTCACCGACGTTATAGTCGATACCTATAGCTCGGGGAACACCTACTGTATAATCTTGAACTCTTCGAAATTCATACAGCAAGACCACGTCTTTATCTACCACAAGTACACAAAGGAATACTCAGGATACTTCTCACGCCTATCAACGTTATTGAACGGATACAGTATAGTTTACCAGGAATCAGGCGGAAAAATCATAGTATATGCAGATTATGATATATTCGCACCTGGCGTGGATAATACTACTATCTCAGAGATCCTTTCCGACCTTCTCGAAAGCGAGGACGAGATAAGAGGTATAAGATTATACTATAACGAGACCACTGACTCCGGAATATTGGTAGCGTATCTTGTTGGAGGCGAGTGTACAAATTATCTCGCGGACAGTAATGATGTGATACAACAAATCAATAGGTATCTAGAGATACCGGTAGATGAAATTGTGCTAGTGGAATTGTTGGAGAGCTATGATGTTGCCAAGCACGACGCTAGTAGAATTTACGAGGTGCTTGGGGACTCGAACCCTTATGTTAGGGCTATAGGGTACTGTGGCGAGGCCGAGTTGCCTGTAGTGTTTGTGACAGGGAATATCTCTAATACGGCCCTGGACGAGCTTGTGGATAACATAAACAGTATTGCCATGGGTTATGTTCTTGTAATTATTGATCATAACCCGGTAGTGATTAAGCCATTGCCTCTTCGCGAGAATAGTTTCCTAGTGCTAGGATTAGTCTTTGCGGCCGTTATATTGTTAGGTGGGGCCTTATATTATTGGAGACGCTAGTTTTCCTATAGCTATTCTTCTAGCGATGACTATTTTCTTTGGTAGACATGTTGGAAATCATCGAGATGTTTACCCCCCGGTTAACAATGGTGTAAGGAAGGGAAACCACCGTATTTAGATATATAGGGTCGGATTTCATAGGGATAAACTTATGGTTTGCTTTTAAATATGATTAATAGATATACAGAGATAAACTGAATAGACAAATGTGTAGAGGGGACAGTTTTGCCGAGCGTGGAGACGATAGAGCACGATGTAGTGATTCTGGGAACAGGCATCGCTGGTCTCAGAGCAGCGATAGAAATCAAGAGAAAATATGGTGACAAAATAGACGTAGCACTCATAAGCAAAATACATATTATGAGGAGCCACAGCGTGAGTGCTGAAGGAGGAACAGCTGCAGTACTCTATCCAGAGGAGGGCGACAGCTTCGCTCTCCACGCATGGGACACCGTTAAGGGAAGCGACTTCCTAGCGGATCAGGACGCGGTCTGGCTCATGGTAAAGCTACTCCCAGAGGAGATAAGGCTCCTAGAGAACTGGGGCCTCCCCTGGAGCAGGCGCCCCGACGGCAGGATCGCGCAGAGACCCTTTGGAGGACACAGCCATCCAAGAGCAACGTTCGCCGCCGACAAGACAGGATTCTTCGAGATGCAGACACTATACAATAAGCTCCTAGAATACGATAAGTGGGAGCGCTACGACGAATGGTTTATAACCAACATAGTGGTTGAAGACAACCAGTACAAAGGACTATACGCCATCAACATGAGGGACGGCAACCTCTACTACTTCAAGAGCAAAGCCGCTATAATCGCTATGGGCGGAGGAGGAAGACTCTACAACTTCACAACCTATGCACACACGGTCACAGCAGACGGATACGCTGTAGGATTCAGAGCAGGAGTACCGGTAAAAGACCCCGAGTTCATACAGTTCCACCCAACAGGACTAGTCCCAAGCGGAATCCTAATAACGGAAGGTGCAAGAGGAGAAGGAGGCTATCTAATTAACAACAAAGGAGAAAGATTCATGCTGAGAAGCGATTGTGCACCGACCAAGGGAGAGCTAGCGCCAAGAGACATAGTATCGAGATGTGAGATGAAAGAAATACTAGAAGGCAGAGGATTCAAAGACGAAGTATCCGGCCTAGGATACGTTAAGCTAGACCTCACACACCTAGGCGAGGACAAGATAAACGAGAGATTACCAGCAGTCAGAGAAATAGCCATTAGGTACGCGGGAGTAGACCCAGTCGAAGAACCCATACCTGTAAGGCCAGCAGCACACTATACAATGGGAGGACTACACACAGACAAATACTATAGGGTTCTCAACGAGGATGGAGTATGGATAAAGGGACTATTCGCAGCAGGAGAAGTAGCAGCCTCCAGCGTACACGGAGCCAACAGGCTCGGAAGCAACAGCACTGCAGAGTGTCTAACTAGCGGAAGACTAGCAGGACTCCTAGCAGCGGAGTACGTGCTCAGGACGCCGGACGCGCCAAGCGCGTCACCTGATAGGCACGCAAAGGAAGAATCCTGGGTATTCGGATTATTAAAGAGGGAATCAGGAGTACCGAGCTACGAGATCAGGAGGAAAGTGAGGAACATCATGGGAGACTACTTCTACGTGTTCAGGACAGGAGACGGGATGAGGGAGGCCCTGTCCCAGATAATTGAGCTCAGAAAGCTCATGAGGTCTCAGATGTATGTCGAGGACAAGAGCAGGGTATACAACACGGATCTACAGGCGGCAATAGAGACGATAAACCTGCTAGACGCCGCTCTGGTCGCGGTCAAGGCAGGACTCAACAGGACCGAGAGCAGAGGAGCCCACTATAGGCTAGACTATCCAAAGAGAGACGACGAGAACTGGCTGAAACACACGCTAGTACTGAGGAACGGAGAAGACGATGTACGAATCACCTACAGCCCCGTCGCTATAACGACCTGGAAGCC
>WAOU01000091.1 GCA_015521095.1 Desulfurococcales archaeon
GCAAGATGCTTCGCAAGAAACTCGCGGACCGCCTCCTGGAAAATCTTCTGCTCCTCATTAAACTCAAAGTTTACCAAGTACAATCCCCTCGTTTATGATCCAGAAATATCTCCTAGACGAGGAAAATAAAATCTATCAATAACTAGCCGATATATAGACATAGAATAGATTAAGGCAAGAGGAAAACCACTACTTGAACTGCTTAGTCTTAAGTTTCTTTATCCACGTCAGCTTGTTTGGATTCCTTCTAAGCTTCATGAAGTTCTTATAGCACTTACTGCTACAGAACCAGAGCACGTCTCCCTTACGTGTCACGAACATTAACCCTGTCCCCGGCTCTATTACCCTACCACAGTAGCTGCATATCCTCATCTTCGGCATCTTCCTCTACCTCCCAGACCGGCATGGGCCCTTCTAGGGATATAATAGTTTTAATAGTACACATTCCTATTCTTGGTCAAGGGGAGAAGGAAGATGCCAGAAGACGAGAGCATCATCGAGGAGATCGGATATCCTGCCGAGGTAATCCAGATAATCGGTAGAACCGGAGTAGCAGGAGAGGTAACACAGGTAAGAGTCAGGATACTAGAAGGGAGAGACAAAGGAAGAATAATAACGAGAAACGTGCTCGGAGCCGTCCGTAAAGGAGACATACTAATACTCAGAGAGACAGAAAGAGAAGCAAGAAAACTAAGTAGGAGAAGACGCTAGCTCCTAACCCCTCCTAATTATCCAAGGACTAGCGTCTCTATCAACAATTATCATCTTAGTTTTCTCCAACTCTACAAGATAACCAACAAGCGTTCTCAAAGGCACAAACATCTGGATGCTCGGGGCGAATCCATAAATCTCTCTCATTAGATCATCAAGACTTATCTCGCCACGCTCCGCTACTACCTTTATTATGTCATATACTCTACGACACCTAGAGACCACTAGCTCCCGGGCAACTCTAAACACTGTGTCCCTGTCTAGCGGTCTACCATGACCAGGATACAATGTCCTCCACCCAACCGACAATATTTTAAGAATAGAGTCCCTATGTGCCTCAAAATCAATTATCGTCGGTCTACCAGGCTCTAGTACAGTGTCGCCTGTAAATATACTGTCTCCGAGAACATAGCAAACATGGTCAATACTATGACCACGGCAGGGTACAATATCCACTATGCCTTCCCTAACAAGAGGACATTCATTATCTAAATAAACCCGTGCTCGCTCAAGAGCCTCAGCGACCTTATCATATCTCTCCGAGAACATAGCCTCTACCATTTTTACCGACGGCTCGTCGAGACGTATGCCACCTGCTCTTAAAACATTTCTAAATCTTTCAGTGTACCGGCCTTCGGATAGAATACTGAACGTCTCACTACTCATACATATAGGGGAACGTGTTAAGGACACGATCCCCATAATATGATCCCAATGCCAATGCGTAATTAAAGTATAATCGGGTTCCTCTTCTATAGGAGGTCTTGACTTTGCACCGGCATCGACGAGGATGCGTTTGTCCTTTACCTTGACCATGTATAGAATAGAGGGATCAGATAGAGGGAATTCTAATGTCTTGTAAGGTTTTACAGCTATATCATTACTGCTCATTATAATCTCGTCCCCCGAATCCATTATTTCGGGCTCCGTGATATAAAACACGTTATCTACTATACAGCCCGCTACACTGAGACAACTAATATTAATTCGAATAGTCTCCCCACATAGTCCCGAGGTGATATAAATGGCAGTAGAAAAAACCCTAGTCTTAGTAAAACCAGACGGTGTCAAGAGAGGACTCATAGGAGAAGTAATCTCGAGGTTTGAAAAGAAAGGACTAAAAATACGCGCTCTCAAAATGATATGGCTAAGCAAAGAAAAAGCACAAGAATTCTATAGTGTGCACAAAGACAAGCCCTTCTTCAATGACCTCGTAGAATTCATAACAAGCGGTCCAATAGTAGCTATGGTACTAGAAGGAGACAGCGCTATCAACGTAGTACGACTAATGATCGGAGCAACAGACGGAAGAAAAGCAGCTCCAGGCACTATTAGAGGAGACTTCGCATTATCAATCCAAGACAACGTAGTACACGCCAGCGATAGCCCGGAGAGTTTCGAGAGAGAATTCAAGGTAATATTCACAGAGACGGAAATAGTACCCGAATATTAGATAGAGAAACAAGGTTATTTTTGCATCTTTAACTTTAATAGAACCCTCTTATAAGCCACGTCTCCTTGATTCTTCCTTATTTGTGCTATCTCCTTCAATACCTCTAACTCGTCCTTGCTGACGAGATCCTTAAACTCGCTCAAGATCCTGAACGCGTGTTCGCCCGGCACATTAGTATAAAGTATATCGCCCTCATCTACGTGACGCCCAACAAGTATTCTTCCCTGAATAGATACTGCAACAGCACTTCCAAGCCTTGCCTCCGGCAAGCTCCTGTCCCTATCTTTTATAGCCTGTATTCTTCCCAGTGGTCTTCCCTGAGAATCCATAACAGGATAACCAGGCCTTATCACGCCACCGAGAACCTCTACACCAACTATAGCAGGGTTGCTTCTCCTAAATACGTATCCCGGGATGATCCTAAACTTCCCTGGCCTCACCAGCTGGTTTAGCGCCTCAATCCTCTCTCTTTGTTTCTCCGCTTTTATCCATTCTTCATACTCTTCTAATAGCCTATAGATAACGTTATTAGCGAATATCTTGACTCCCGCTCTCTTAGCCTCCTCTTCGGCCTCCGGTAAAATCTTAACATTAAACGCTAGTATAACTCCTAGATACTTGTCATGCTTCTTTGTAATACTCGCGTCTATAACATCCGTTCTTGATACAGGCCCTATATCAGCTATCCTAACAGGAATATTCCTCCTCTTCAACGCCTCAACCAACGCCTCGAGCGTACCTAGCGTATCCGCCTTTACAACAACTCCTGTTATATCTGTCCTAATCCTAAGCTCTTCAAGCTCCTTTCTAACACGTTCCTTAAGTTCTTCAAGCTCCTCCTCAGAGCGTGCTACAAAGAGGGGAGAACCGGCAAGAGCCTCATCTAGCCCAGACGCGGCAATCCTTACACCAGCCGCGGCATAAACTGCATCCACATTCTCGAACTTAACATCTTTAGACCGTATATCCTGCAACGGTTTAGGCATCAATAACGCTTTCACAGTCGTTACTATAGGCCCGTTTTTACCCCCTACGACAATAGTATCGCCTGTGCGAATTACACCATCATAAATAACCGCATCCGCAACTGTACCAAGGCCAGGATACTCTTTGAGTTCCAATATCA
>WAOU01000092.1 GCA_015521095.1 Desulfurococcales archaeon
GTATCCTTACACGCAGGGATCTCATATATCTGTTAGCGTCAGGTGTAGCGGTGAAGAATCCTAAGGTAACATTGTATATGAGTGAGAGCGTGATCACTGCAAAGGACGAGGACAATCTAAAGGAGATACTGGACAGGATGAGCGAGTCCGGAGTCAGGCATGTGGCTATAGTTGATTCCTCGGGGAAGCCAAAGGGCATTATAAGTATGTGGGATATCCTCATGTTCATAGCAAGGCACTGTATAACAGGTCTCCAGGAATAAGACGATTCATATCGACATAGGATATGGGTCCGCTGTGTAGAGATAACCTCGCAGTACCTAGTTCGATCACCGGTGAGTTGTATTGAAGAAGATATGCTTCATTGTAAATCCCTTCGCCGGTGCAGGAGGACGACTAGGATGGAAAGGAACAGACTGGCCACTACCACTCAGACTAAAAGACAAGGATCCCAGAAGCCTACCGGCCTATCAAAGAGCTAAAAGATTCCTAGAGAAGCTCCTCTCCTTAAAGATTGAACGTGTAGATTTACTGGTTGCCCCCTGCTTTATGGGGCAGATGATACTTGAGGACGTGAAACGAACACTGGGTATAGATATGAAATCAACAGTACTAGATTGTTATTCATGTAAATGGCCGACCACTCCGGACGATACACAGGGTTGTCTGAGAAAATGCCTAGATATAGGAGCAGACCTCGTAGTTTTTCTCGGAGGAGATGGAACAGCCAGGCTAGTATATGATGTAATAGACGGAAAGATACCTGTCCTGGGAGTGCCGGGAGGAGTCAAAGTCTATAGCGGGGTCTTCGCCGAGTCCCCGGAGGCCGCCGCGGAACTGGTCAAGACATTTATCAATGGCCGGGTAGTCTTCGAGGAAAGACCAGTACTTGACATTGACGAAGAAATGTTCCGGAAAAACCAGCTACAGGTAAAGACTTACGGGTATCTAACAGTCCCGGTACACGGAGACACAGTAGTCTCCGGAAAAACTATTTATGTCTCAAGTGTCCAGTCTGAAATAGCTGAGATAGCAGAATACTTTAAGGAAGAGATCTATAGGGACTGCACCCTCTACATCATGGGGCCAGGCTCCACCACAGCCAGAATAGCATCAGTGCTAGGAGTAGAAAAGACCCTCCTAGGTGTAGACGTAATACATAACAAGAAAATTATTGCAAAGGACGCTAACGAGGAAAAACTATCTGAGATACTTCAGAAATACAAGTCGAACAAAAAGATGATTATAGTCTCGCCAATTGGCGGGCAAGGATTTGTTTTTGGAAGAGGCAACCAGCAGATATCTCCTAGGATAATCAAGGAGGTAGGTAAGGAAAACATACTAGTAGTATCAGCCCCATCCAAGCTTAAACATCTAAAGAAGCTAAGAGTAGACACGGGAGATCCAGAACTAGACCGGGAGCTTAGAGGCTATATCAGGGTCCTCGTAGGATATAGAAAATACAAGATCATGAAACTCGACTAAAAGCCATGGTCTATGTGAGGAAGAAGACATGAAGCAAAAATCGAGGAACGTGGGGAACAAGGACGTAACCGCCAAGATACCGAGGAAAAAGATAGGCTGGAACTATAGTGACAATGTACCAGTTTTCGATGCGGGAAGAACTCTTCTTACTCCAATTAGAGACGTATGGATAATGAGCAGTGGTGAAAAACATGAGCTCATAGAAACATTAGTGGTGGCGACGGGCATAGACAAGGACCTGTGGCAAAGAATATTCTCTCCCGTAACAATAGCTCATAGGATTCCTGCACCTCTCGGCGAGTTCGCTATAGAGGTATGGGGTCATGGGCTGAAACTATTATCAGCAGAGATCGATCCGAAGACATCTTATTGGAGAATTTACCCTACAGGTGCCCTCGCATCACTAATATATAGTCATGGCGAAGAGCCCGTAGAGTTACAGACAAGACGTCGTCTAAAAGGAACCAAAATAGAAATCCCTAACTGCAGGGATAAGGATCTCTGTCTCGTCAAGGCAGGCAAATACATAGGATTCGCATCGAAGAGGGGAACATCATACAAGGTACGCGATATGGCTCCTACAGGCTTCAAGGTTCTCAATTCATCGACGATAGAAGACTATGCGAGGGCAAACAGAGCATATATAGAGCGACTAGTCTCGGAGGCCAGAGAATTCATACGGCAACACGCAGGCGAGCAACATGTCTATGTAGCAGTCAGCGGAGGAGCCGATAGCACCGCGACCGCGCTACTAGCGGTGGAAGCATTAGGCCCCAGCAAGGTAACCCTAGTATATGCTGATACAAAGATGGAGTTTCCAGAGTCTCATGAGACTGTTAGGAAACTAGCTGACAGGCTGGGGGTAAGACTCGACATTGTATCGGGCAATTTTGACCCCGTGGCTGAAATATCGCGTAGAGGCCTGATGAGCAGGAACAATAGATGGTGCACTAGGATACTTAAGCTCGAGCCACTACGAAGATACTACTATTCTAGGAATGCCAAGATAATAATTGACGGGGCCAGAGCATACGAGAGCACTGCTCGAGCCTCTAATAAACGGGTGGGAGAAAACCCGGCGATACCAGGTATCAAACGCTTACTCCCAATCCTATACTGGACTAGGATGGAGGTTCAAGCCTACCTCATTCTGAGAAACGCTCCCATTAACCCCCTCTACGAGAGAGGACTAGTGAGAATAGGATGCATTCTATGCCCTGCCATGAGCCTCCATGAGCTCAGGCTCGCAAGCAACATGTATCCAGAGTTCTACGAGCGGGTGGCGTCCGCTATAGAGTCGCCTGGAGTAGTAGCTGCAAAAAAATTCATACTTGTAGGCAAATGGAGGAAACTCTAATCACTATAACAAGGAAATCATGGTAGTTTGATATAAATTAGAGAACGTCCTTTATAAGGATACTATGGTGTACGAAGAGTTGAATTTTGACCACATAGATTCTCCAATAAGAGAAAATACTCCCAAAAGATTCATATTATCAGCTATACTAGTCTTCGTAGCAGCCATATTCACAGTAAACGCGCCAAGCATATTCCAAGGATACGGAGGAGTAGTAGCGGCACTGACGATCACCGCACTATTACTAGGCCCAGCATACGCGGCCGCAGCGACCTTCATGGGATTCCTAGCCGCAGTACCTATTGTAATTTATGCCAAGACGATGTTCCTCATAGTCCTCGTAGCCAGTATATTACTTCGTCCATTGGCGCCACTATTGGGATCGTATGCAAGGAAAAGAGCGGGAGAATACGCCACAGGACTAGTTGTCGCTGCACTTGACTCTGTATTGTCAACTACCATAGCAATATTATACTATGGAGACGATGGAATACACATAGCGTTATCTGTATTCGATATAATAACAGCGTTACTGGCTGTAACCGTGTATAAACTTTATCGCGAAGATAGACTATTAGGATTAGTGTCGTCCCTAGGACTATTACTATTCATAGTGGGGAGCAAGTTCTACTTCTCCTATGCGTCACTAGCCGGCCTAATAGCGGTTCTACTAACCTATTATGGACATGGTAGGATGGAGGCCTCTAGAGCAGCTGCTGCCGCATCGGTACTAATCATAGTACTAGGCATAATAGCCGGCTATGCAGGTCTCCTGCTCAACCTAAAAGTGTTGTCGTATCCTATTGATCCCTCGAGCTATACAGATCAGCGATGGAGCATAAGCGGCGACAAGTGTGGTGTATTAGAGAACGTGTTTGAAAACACCTATGATCCCATGAGGCTACGAATAGTAGGCGACTGTATGGTTGCAGAGGGAGTTATCGAAAGTATCCCCCACCTCTACGACGACGGAGATATATGTTTCGATATGAAGGTCGCAGATACCAACTATGATACATGGGCTAGTCTGGGAACGATAATCCTTCGCGGCGGTCTCCTCCACGTCGAAATCGTAGAAGCAGATCATATAACGATACTAGGCGAGTACAATATGACTCTATGTCAGGGAGACATAGTGAGAGTATGGGGTCCCCTGGTAGTGGATACCGATCATGGACAATGGAGCGAGATCCATCCTGTCCTCGGACTAGAAATAATAAAGCGAGGAGAGGGCCCCTGCATATCATTCAACAGTACGAGTCCTTAGCAACAATAGTCTTCTAGGCCGCCTTCCCTTACCACGATATAGATACCACATTATTATAGAGATAGCAAGGCCATCATAGAATAATGGCGAAAACGTTGCGGGCCCCAATAATACTAGAGAACGTGACAAAAACATATGGTGACAAGAAAGCATTATCAAACGTATCCATCACATTGAAAGAGAAGAAAATCACAGGCCTCCTGGGGCCGAATGGTAGTGGAAAAACAACAATGATAAAGATAATACTGGGAATAATAAGAAAAGACACAGGAAAAGTCCTCCTAAGAGGAAGAGACCCGTTCAAGGATCCCAGAGCACGAGAGCACGTTGGATACATTCCAGAGAGACCAGAGCTCCCAAGTAGTATGCCCGTCAGAGAGGTTCTCATAACAGCAGCCAAGATATACGGATCCACGAATCCAAAGGATACAGTAGACGAAGCAATAAGCCTTGCCGGCCTAAGCGGTAATGAATGGAAACGGTTCAAAGAATTAAGCGCCGGGTTGAAACAGCGGGCTGCCATAGCTCATGCACTGATAAGCGATCCAGACATACTTATCGCAGATGAGCCGACCAGTAATCTTGATCCCATTGAGAGGGTGCGTATACTCGATCTCCTCGTTGACCTGAATAGGAAAGAGGACCTAACCTTGCTATTCACAGGCCATGTCCTAGCAGAAGTGAGTAGAGTAGCTGAGGACATTATCGTGCTTAGGAACGGTAAATTACTGTTCCAGGGATCCCCAAGGAATCTCATGGACATAGCATCGATCGTAGCTATAAGGGCCAGTGATCCAGTAAAGCTTTCAATGCTTCTCGAGGAGCGGGGCTTCAAGACTAGACATACACCATTTAGTCTCACAGTATATCTCTCGGGGCGAGAAGAGATTCCTAGACTAATGGAGGCCCTCGCAGTACTAGCCAGTAAGCATGGAATAGACATATTCAGTATTGATACCGTGGAGGCTTCGCTAGAGGAAATGCTGAGGAGGGAGTAGATGTGAGTTTAAAAAGGATCTATGGATTATTATCTCTCGATCTATCGGATACGATAAGGCCTCCACTACTCTACTTCATGGTTTTCGTAATTACACTTCTAAGCGTTGTACTAGCATATGTTCAATTATTTTCGACCACGGAGAGTCTAGCAATGAATATTCTGAGGCCTACACTACTGGCTACAGCATTGTTCTTAGCGCTACGAGGAGCATCAGGGATATCCCAGCTAGTATCTAACAGGGTTATGGAGGTGTACCTCTCCTATCCAGTCTCCAGACTCTCTATCGCAATAGTACTATACATCAGTAGAGTAGTTGTTCCAAGCATCCTACTAATAACAATACCACTACTGGCCGCGGGAATAGTTCTAGAGCCTCTCGTTGTCCAGGAATCCTCCAACTATATCCTTATGGGTATCTCATTCCTCGTACAAGCATTGTTCTACGGTAGTGTATTCGTACTCATAGCACTTGTCGCAAAGAGTACCGGGACAACCAGTATATTGAGCCTCTTATTCTACTTTTCATACAATATAATTGCACTAATACTATCATCCGTGTCATCATCAGTGACCTCCACACTATTTAGGCTTGCCCAAGCAATGTCATTCTATATGACAGTATACAATTCGCTGACAACTAATATTGAAGCGCTTAGACCATATCTTTGGGAGTATCTATTGGTTCCCTCACTCACGTCGCTCTCAGCGCTAGCATTTATACTGATAATGTCGAGGAGGTTTGAGCCATAATGGATAAACGAAGACTCTTTGGAGGCTTATTGGCCTCGATTGGCCTGGCATTATTGATCGGAGCCCTCATAGGCTCCACTATAGGCGTCAAGACAAGCTTATCATTTGATGGAGAAAATTATCTAGGAGACAACAAAGCATTAATTATATCACTATACAGCTCGACAAGCGAAGGAACAGCGGTAGTAGAGATCTATAATGCGAGCCAGGTCTTCTACATATCGAATGTAACAGGCGATCCTAGAAGTCTCGTCAAGGCGCTTACAGCTTTCAACATCAATGCGACACAAAGCGAATATAACTATGATATGAGGCTGGGACTAGTATATGGTACCAGCAAGGTCGAAGCCAATAGCATGATTCTATCTGCGCTCCCATCCCTAAGCAAAGTACTAGAATTCAATATTAGGGAAGCTTCTCCAGAAAACGGCGTATTCGTAATCCGGGAAAACATGACTTCTGGCGAGGCATTGCTTGTCTTTGCTCTTGGCCAGACTGTAAGCTATAACGTCGAGTATAGTGTCTCGAACACGTATCGGCTACCTTACACCTACGTCTATGCTATATCTGGAGTCATGGTAGTCGTCGGCGTCCTAGTCAGTGTTCCGTGGAAGAGAGCTAATCCTCCCTAACATGTCTTAGATAGTATCTCCACGTAGGAGCCATTGTCTTAGGATGATTGGCGTAGACTTGGTCAACTCTTCTAATACTCGTGTTACGAGGCCACTCTTTCGGCTCGGAGGGGTCTTGACGAGCTATTACGGCGATCTCGCGGAGGGCTTGAACATATGCGTCTATGTTTTCAAGTGGCTCTGTCTCGGTGAACTCTATCATTAAAGCTTCGTCTACTATGAGCGGGAAGTATATTGTTGGAGCATAGAATCCTCTATCCAATAATCCCTTAGCAACATCCTCCGCTGTAACGCCAGTCTCCTCTTTGAGGGGTTTAGCACTTATCACGGCCTCATGTTTTCTAGGCCTCCTGGGCGCGTAGGGGAGAGCATATTCCTTTACTTCGCTTATCTTTCTTATGAAGTAGTTTGTTTTGGCTACAGCTAGCTCTGTGGCCCTGCGTAGGCCTTCAGCCCCCATGGAGAGGATATAGATATATCCCCACACTAGGGGAATTGTGTTGAACCAGAATGCCCTCAGCCTCTTTACACCTGATTTACCTGTTGGCCTTAAACGATATAATCCCGAGTCTTCGTCAAGGACTATTTCCGCGCCTGGAACTAGATCACTCAGCATTAACCCCGTGTCACCGACTGGTCGGTTCTTGATGCAGATGGGTCCTGCGCCAGGTCCTCCACCGCCATGGGGACTGCTGAACGTCTTATGAATGTTTATGTGGGCAATGTCGAATCCCATGTCTCCGGGGCGGGCATATCCCATTATACCGTTAAGGTTCGCCCCGTCATAGTATAGGAGTCCGTCAACACCATGGACCAAGCGAGCTATATCGAGTATATTCTCCTCGAAGAGACCTAGAGTGCTGGGATTGGTAATCATGAGACCAGCCGTTGCTTCGCCCACTGAGGCCTCAAGTGCACCGAGATCAACGTTGCCGTCCTCGCCAGTAGGGATCTCGACTACCCTGAAACCAGCCATCGCCGCGCTGCTAGGGTTCGTGCCATGGGCACTATCTGGGACTATTATTTCGGTCTTGGTTGCGAGCTGGTTCTTCAACCTGTGATATTCTCTAATTGTCAGTACTCCGGCAAGCTCTCCATGAGCCCCCGCAGCCGGGTGGAGAATGCACTTGTCCATCCCGGTTATTTCTGCGAGCCAAAATTGTAGCTCATATAATATTTCGAGGAGGCCCTGTACACGGTTCTCCGGCATAAGTGGATGTAGCTCAATAATACTAGTACTAAATGAGTGTTTCAGAGCAATACGCGGATTGTATTTCATTGTACAACTACCAAGTGGAACAGGCCCCTGATCCACTCCGTAGGACATATGTGATAGCCTCGTGTAGTGGCGGACTAGTTCGATTTCTGTAACTCCGGGAATTGACGGGGGATTCATTCGTTTTATCTGGTCAGAGATAGGCTTGCTCCTGCTAACTTCCATGAACTCGTCGGATCCCGCATAGGGTGTAGGGCTTCTATCTGGGTATTCCAGGAGGAGAGGTTCATCCCACTTAGCCTGTCTATATCTCTTCACCGGTTCTCACCCATTACATTTGAGGATACCGGCTAAGGCCTTCACTAGTTCATCGATATGAGTACGGCTGTGCATTTCGGTGACTGCAATTATACCGCAGTGTTCATCGACATAAGAGGCTCTGACGTCTTCGAGTCCAGGTCCAATCAGTATATCGTTTTTCTCTAGGAGATCCGAGACCTCTCTAAACGATTTCTTAAAGCAGACTGATATATCCCTAAATGATTCTTCTCCGATAGTAGTGACGCCTATTTCGCCTAGTTTCTGTTTAAGATATATTGTACGTCCCCTAACCATATGTGCCAGAGCCTCTAGCCCATGTCTACCGTGTCCCGCAATGAAGGCAGCTGCCGCCAAGGCCATAAGAGCCTCGTTTGTTGTAATGTTGCTAGTTGCTTTCGCTCTCCTAATATGTTGTTCTCTTGTCTGGAGTATTAGTGAGAACGCTCTGTTACCTTCTTTGTCTCGTGTTAGTCCTACAATTCTCCCGGGAAGCTGGCGGATGAGTCGTTTATCGTCTTTGACGGCTATTATTCCTAGGTAGGGTCCTCCATAGTTGAGTCCTAGTCCTAGTGGCTGGGCGTCTCCTACTGCTATATCCGCTCCGAGTTCGCCGGGTGGACTATAGATAGTTGAAGCAAGAGGATCAGCCCCTATGATGACTAGTGTATTCTTATCGTGGGCGATTTCTGTGGCTTTCTTAAGGCCGGGATCTACTACTCCAAGATAGCTGGGCATCTCGAAGTAGACGGCGGCTGTATTATTATCTATGCGGGAACCTAGATCTTCCAGATCAAGTACTCCGTTTACTGTCCGAGTAAACTCGATAGCTACATTGTGTGGGCCGAGATAGGATTCCAGGACTTCGACGTGTCTGGGATTAATGGTATCGGGTAATATGACTTTCTTACGCTTACGCGTTATCCTTAGAGCCATTAGCATGGCCTCGGCTAGGCTTGTACTCCAGTCATAGTGGGAGGATACGACAACGTCTAGCTCATAGATCTCAGCTATGAGTGACTGATACTCGAATAGTGCTTGGAGGAGGCCTTGGCTCGCTTCTGGCTGGTACGGTGTATAGCTTGTTAGGAACTCTCCCATAGATATAATATAGTCTATGTAGCTTGGCCTGTAATGATACCATGCTCCTCCTCCGAGGAACGGGGGTATTTTGGGCCTGGTTATTTTGCTAAGTTTACTCGACAGAATTTGATCGACTTCTTTCTCGCTTAGAGGCTTGCCGTAGCCGATTCTTAGCTTGTTCCATTCGTCCTCGGATAGACGCATCTCCGAGGGTATGTCTTTGAAGAGATCCTCAAATGAGTCTATGCCTAGTGTTCTGAGAAGCTTCTCTGTGTTTTCTCTTGATAATCCTGGAATCCACTTGTCCAGCAATTTTTCCGACACCACCGTCTACGTGTAGTAGAGTCAGGATAGATGCCTTTCATGCTATTCTGAGTGTTATGTGCTATGATTGTATTATTTTGTGGGAGGATAAATAACATGATAAGTAGGCTTGTCATTATTCTGCCCGGGAAGAACTATTGTGTAATAAAAACTATGAAGAATGGTGTTGATAAGAAAAACTTAGAGGATTTACGGTAGTGGGTAGAGTATTTGGCCGGTAGCGTAAGTATCCGGCCAGATTATGACCTTTACTAGGTTGTTGCCCTCGAGCTGAAACTGGACTAGAAGTACGTCGTGGGCTTCTTGGAATCCGGGGTATCCTCCTGGATACCAGTCAGAGCCCTGGAATCCTATTGGTCCATAGAACGTCATTAGGTGCATGTTTAGGAGTGCTTGTGATATTACTGTTGGGTCGACACTCTTAGTTTCTTCCATGGCTGCTTGTAGTAGGAGCCCTGCTGTGTATCCAATTACTGCGTAGTAGGATGGTTCATCTCCGTACTTGTTCATGTATTTTGATACGAAGTCCTCTGTTGTGGTGTATCCATACCAGTCTAGGCCTAGGTTTGCAGCGAATATCGGGTTGAAGGGTGCTACTGGCTCCCACTGTGATACGTATATTACACCTTCCATTTGGTTTCCGACTTGTTCGGATGCAGTATAGATGCTTGTTTCGGGTGCAAACACTATTATTGCCTTTAGTGTTGTCATGCCTGCTTGTTTAAGGCTGGTTATTGCTTTTGCTAGACCATCACTCTTCTCTGCTACTATGAATATGACTTGTGGGTTAGCTCTCGTCTGGACTATTTCGTTGATTAATGTCGCTGGGTTGTTGGTGTATGATCCCTCGTATACTATGCTGTATCCTTGTAGGACACTTATCTGTGTCCTTAGCTTGGAGTAGATTGTAGAAGAATATGTTGCATTCTCATATATTATAGCTACCTGGGTTATGTTGGGATCTATCTGTTGTAGTGCCTGTATAGTGGCCTGAATCTGCTTGGATAATGGTGCCATCAGCATGAACGTGTACTTATAATTGCTACCTGTGAATAAGTCATCGTTGTCCGCGAATGTTAGGATGAGTGGTTTTTGGTTTGCCTCTGCGACGTCGATTACGGCGTCCGATAACTCGTTGGAGGCTGGTCCTACTAGGAACGTGACTTTGTCTGTTTTAATCATAGAGTTATAGGCTGTTGCAGCCGTTACTCTGTCGTCTTTTACGTCTTTACAGACTAGCTCTACTTCATAGATTTTTCCTCCAACATCTATTCCATAGTTGCTTGCATCCTCTGCCCAGAGCTCGAGTCCCTTCTTTATTTCTTGGCTTATCTCGGCAAATGGACCTGTAGACGAGTACGAGCATCCGATCTTGATTATTGCATCTGGAGTCTTCGGTGATAGTCCATATTTCTTCATAGTTAGTAGAGCCCCGGCATAGACTCCTGCTAGGATTACTATTACTATAATCGTAACCATTAGCTTGTTCATTGTGTCCTTTTCTAGGACCATTTTACGCCACCACTGGATACTAACACACTAGTCTTATAAAATAGATTATCGTTAGCCGGGAAGATGTAACTGGTATATATGAGTATTATCCAACACATAAAGTATGTTTTTTATTTAGGGTTGCTCTAGGCATTCTATTGATGCAGGCATATTTCTAGGAGTTACGCTTATGATATCTGCGTCTACTCCAGCTATCTTGGTTATGAGTTTTAATGTTTTGATGTCGCTAGCCTCTCTATCCAATGTGGTAAGAGTATATAGTGTAGGCCCCCAGCTACTTTGGGCCAAGAAGATACCGTCTCTCCAGGCCTCATCAACTATTCTTGCTAGATCTGGCCTATAGGATCCTCCCTGAATCTTCGAGAAATAGGATCCGGTCGCAGACTGTATCTGTTTAAGGCCCGAAACTGCTAGATCTACGTCCTCGTTTGCAACGCCTTTCATGAGATCTATTAGGCCCTGGTATGCCATCCTCTGTATTCTCTCCGGGGCTCTCCAGGGATCCACATATGATATGGCTTGTTCCTCTTCTTCGCTGAAACCTCTAGATAGCTTGGGGAGGACAAGGATTATTTTCCAGTTTGACGGTAGAGCTGTATGCCATATTGGTATATGGCTTGGTGCGTTGTTTGTGGCTAGAATGCCTCCGTATAGGAAGGTTTGTATTCCCGCTGAGCTGGGGTATCCTCTTTTGAGTTGTCTTGCTAGTTGGTATACCTGGTTTCTTGTGGGGAGCGTGTTATTTTCTAGGGCGTATATTCCAGTTGTTAGTGCCATTATTGTTTGTGTGGTTGAGCCTAGTCCGTGGTGTCTTGGTATTTTCTCGTGGGTATTTATACAGTAGTTGTTTTCGAGGTGTAGTGTTGTTTGTATTTTGTGTAGTATTTTTTCTATGTATGGGTCTCGGGGCTGTATTGTTGTTTTCTCGCATTTTTGTATTGTTATTTTGTTTTTTGGATATGATGCGTATATTCCGATGCTTGCCCATTCGACTTTGTTTGTTGTTGGGAGGGTGTAGAATCCTCCATGGAGTCTTGAGCCGGTTTCTGTTTTGACATGACTACATCGCGTCATTCTTGTATACCTCCTGTTCTTGGTTTACTGTTGGTTTAAAGGATTCAAATGAAACGAGGGTTTCGTATCATACTAGTCGTTCTCTATTATGTATTCTAGATTCCATGGTGCTACTCGGCTGTCTTCTTTTAATAAACAGGGTTATTAAGTCTTTCGATTGGTGAGACGGAATGAGGCTCATCACAGTAAAGATGCCAGAGATATACGTTAATGGCATCGAAGAACTAGTAAAGGCCGGCCGCTACTCCTCTAGAAGTGAGGTCATAAGGATAGCTGTAAGAGAACTTCTAAAAAGGGAACTATGGGGAGCCACGGTCCCAGTCGCCGAGAGGCCAAGAATGGTCGGAATCGCACCAGTCGATCTAGGCATAGGAGAAGAAGAGATACCAGGAGCAGCATCAATAGAACTAGACTACGCCTATACCTAGCAGGCAACGGCGTCCCACTCAACAATAGGCAAGTTTTAACTTTATCATTATAATATGTCTAGAAAGATACTTTATATCTAGAACTCTATGTTTTCACCCAAGAATTCTCCACGAATCCTCTTAATGAGGAGCTCGTACGTTTTATCTCCCTCTCTAAGCCTCCTATAACTAAACGGGGGCATCCATCCAGGAATTATCCTACGTATCTCCTCCAGCGTCACAGGCCTCCTATAAAGCCTAGGCTCCACAACCTCGATAGCCATAGCCCGTTTTGCTCCTCTAACATATGGCCATGCATCATCCCTTATACCGGTACCAGGTTGTCTGACTATGCTCCATATCTTCTCCGGTGTTCCGACAATTACCCTGCCAGCTCTGAATTCTCCAATAATGCTCTTTACTTTACCACTACTATACACGATTATTACAGCACCCTCCTCGATAAGCGGGCCTCCAGAGAGCTTCCTCAACTCATATTTCTTGATACCTGCGAATATCATCCTTGAATACTGTGGCCTGATACTCATCAGGTACATTGGTTCCCCGATTATCTGCTCCATCTTATCTGCACCTTCTATCGCTTGTTGTCTATCTTGTCGTTGTCTTCGTTGTATAAGGAG
>WAOU01000093.1 GCA_015521095.1 Desulfurococcales archaeon
ATCACGGTGATAATAATGGTCATGCCCCCAATGATGTTGAACGCCCGATTATGGATCATATAATGGAGCTCGCTATACGTCTAAGAAGAATTTTCGTTGCCGTCATCGCCATGGCAGTCATATTATCTGTTATTCCAGTTGACCGAAACGGGTATGTACCTTTAATCAGCTATTTCCCAAGCTTCGTTATCAGCCATGTTCTGCCTGACCAAGTCACCTGGAGAGGAGTAACCTATACTGTTCAAATCGCCCAGTATAATCCATTTGCGGGATTCAATCTTCTCTTAAAATCGGCACTGCTACTTGGTATTCTAGGAGCGAGCCCGATAATTGCCCGGGAAGTATACCTTTATATTGAACCTGCATTATATCCGCACGAAAAACAGAAGCTAAGAAGATTAACCCTTGTAGCCGTAGGATTATTCATGGTAGGATTATTGATGGCTTTTGAAGTAGTCTTACCATTTGCCTTCAAAATAATGATTATCACAAGCGTATCAGTAGTTGGAGACGCGAAACTAATGGCTTTTACAGATGTAGAACAGCTTTTCTCAACTATAATTCTCATTAGTGTTGCCACGGGATTAGCATTCGAAACACCGCTTATAGTATATTTATTGGTTTCCTTCGGTATCCTAAGTCCAGAATGGTTCCAGGGAGATAATCTAAAGTTCGTACTATTAGCAAGCCTTGTACTAGGAGCAGTTATAAGCCCTGATCCAAGCGGTATCGGAATGCTCCTTATAGGAGGAATGATGTTCGCAGCCATAGTATTAGCAGCACGACTCGGAAGCAAGAATTCCTCTGGATATCCAAGGAAGAAGCGTCCTGTAGAGAAGTTGGAAGAAGCTCCACTTGCCCGAGTCAATGTCCTTTGACCGACAAGGTCAAGCATTGTGGTTTCCCCGTGGGGTGAATAGAATGGTTCTTGTTCTATCATCAGAGATCAAGCTTCAGATTAACAACCCGTTGGTCGAGGTGCTCGTCGTCGAGCCTGGACTAGTGAGTCAAGCAGTATTGGATATTGCTGGTATGGATCGTCACGTTGTGGCCATATATGAGGGGGCTTGGAGCGACTATCCTAATATTAGGAGACTCCTGTCAAAGAATGGTGCTAACCCTTATCTCTACATGCCGATAGATCCAGTTGAATTCAAATACACCGGGCTCAGACCCGAGGATCTCGTCATAGCAAAATATCTATCCCATAGACTCTCTAAGGCTAGACAAGCTCATGCGACTATGTCGCATAGTAAAGAAGTTGATAGAAGAACTCTTATCACGCGAGCCCTCAGATCACTCCTCGAATATCATAATATACCTGTACTCTCTAATCCAGGAATATGCGCTAACAGAAAACACTGCCATAACTGTATGAATGTCTGTCCATATGATGCAGTCGAAGGCAAGCCTCCACTAATCAACCCGGATAAATGCACGGGATGCGGAGTTTGTACGTGGACATGTCCCTATGAGTTGCTCAAGCCAGTGAATGGTGATTTTGACTCGTACGAGGTACTAGTATCATTTTATGGAAAAAAGAAAACTAATGTAGATAAGATACTGATACACGTCGAGTATTCAATGTTGCCCGGTATCAGGGAGGACTTCTTGGACACTGCTAGAAAATATGGTGATATATGGATTTATCCTGTTGAGGGCATTGGAGCCGTAAGCCCATTCCATTTATTACTTGCATTAGAATCAGGAATAATCCCTATCTTAGTAGCACCGTCACAGAGTATAACTTGGAAATATACAGAGCTATATGAGCGTGCGGGAGCGATTATAGTTCAACCAAACGATAATGCTTCACTGGAACGAAGCTTGAAGACATATGAATACGAGATAGACAAGACTAGTAATCTAGAGGGACCCAGAAGAATACAACTACTATTAGGGATACCTAGTGATTCGATAGATTTTGGAGACTTACCAATTATTGGAATGATAGGTGTAAGCGATGAATGCACGTTATGCGGCGCATGCGTCAACTCGTGTCCTACAGGGGCTCTTAAGCTGAAAGAAGCAGGTGATAGTGTCGAGCTTGTATTTTATCATTTAAGGTGTATAGCCTGCCACGAATGTTTAGGAGTATGCCCTGTGGACGCAGTTAGTATAGATTATAGGATGGAAAAGAAGAGTCTTATGAAAGAAAAAGTACTAGTCAGAGACGAGACTGCGAGATGTGTGAGATGTGGAAGATCAATTGGTAGTAAGAGGATGATACGGTATATAGAAGAAACATTGTTGGCGAAGGGGCTTCCTAGGGAGGTGGTCGAGAGAGTATGGTTATGTGAGGAGTGTAAGGCTCGCTCGAAACTAGTTGTCTGAACAACTACTGTTTCCTTCATATAGAAACTTGATTGTTTCCTTGGTAGGTCCCTTGCATATTATTTTCCCATTTTCTAATACTATGAGTTGGTCACTTGTTTTCTCTATTGTTAGTGTATCATGACTGGATACGATGATTGTTTTTCCTTTGCTAGACAGTTTCCGAAGTAGACTCGTTACAAGTTTTTTCTTGGTGAAGTCTAGGTTGGAGAAGGGCTCGTCGAGAGCGATTATGTCGGGGTCCACGAGCAACGCCCTGGCGATGCCAACGAGTTGTTTTTGGCCAGTGCTGAGTTTGTGTGCTTTTTCTTCGAGGAAATGGCTTAGTCCTAGTGTATGAGCTATTGATTGGATTCTTTTATGGGCTTCTTCTCGTGGTATTTCTCGTAATTTTAGTGGATAGAGTAGATTATTGTAAACGGTGGTCCGTAGCATGATTGGTTTTTCGTGTACATATACTGTTCTCCGCCTATAGTATTCTATATTATTTGTCCATGGATCTTTTCCGTTCAGAAGTATCTTGCCCTTTAGTGGCTTGTATAGTAAGCCTGTTATTTTTAGTAGTGTTGTCTTTCCTGCCCCGTTCGAGCCTATTACTCCATAGATTATACCCGGGATAAACTCTATGGATATATCTGATATAGCGTATTGGGTCTGGCCAGGATACTTGTAGGATACATTGTCTAGGACTAGTCGATATCCCATTTTCTTTTCACCAATCTAACTAGGAGTGAGACGCCTATCGTTAGAACAACTAGAACTAGTCCTAGCTTAATCGCGTTCTCGTATTCTCCCATAGCCGTATAGAGCGCTATGCTTGTAGTAATTGTTCTAGTGAGTCCTTTAATGTTTCCGCCAACTATTAGCGCTACTCCAAGTTCTCCGATAGCCCTTGAATATCCCATTACTATGGATGCTAAGAGGCTTGGAAGTGATTGTGATATTACGAGACCAGCTACTTGTTGCTGTGTTGCTCCTAGGCTTAGTGCAAGTTCGGTGTACTTGGTTCTTGTTTCTTTTAGTGTCTGGTATGAGACTGCGGTTATGAGTGGTGTTATGAGGAGGGCTTCTCCGGTTATGATTGCTTGTGGTGTGTATAGGAGTTGGAGGAAGCCCAGGGGGCCGGCGTTGCTTAGTAGCATGTATAATAGGAGTCCTACTAGGACTGTTGGGATTCCTACCAGTGCTTCTAGTAGGTATGCTATGTGTCGGAGACGATATGATCCGCTTAGTAGGTATGCTAGGGGTATGCTCCAGGCTGATGCGAGTATTGTTGCTGTACCGCTTATAACTATACTTCTTAGGACTATGCTGGCTAGCTCGCTCATTCCCGGCTATCCTCTTAGCTGTTGCCTGCTATTTGATTCCAGATTTCTTCTAGCTCGTCTAATTTATCTTGGGCTGGATAGAAGAGTGGTTGGCCGTATTTGTCTATTCCATAGTTGGCTATTAGCTGTTGTCCCTCTGGGGATACCAGGAAGTCTATGAATCCTTGTGCTTTGGCCTTTTCCTGTTCAGGGCATGAGGATACTATGTATGCGCTGTAGATGTTTATGAGTGCGGTGTCGTTGCTATATAATATTGTGAGGGAGGGTATTCTTCCGTCTTTCTTGTATTTTAGGTAGGTCCCTATATCGCTTAGTGTGTATGCGTGTTTCTCGCTGGCTATTACTAGTGTTTCTCCCATTCCTTGTCCTGATTCTAGGTACCATTCTTTGTTTTGGGGGTCTAGTCCTGCCTGTGCCCATAGTTGGAGTTCTTTTACGTGTGTTCCGGAGTTATCTCCTCTGCTTATGAATAGTGCTTTTCCTTTTTCTCCGGCCATGTATATTCTTTTCATGGCGTCTTCTAGGCTGGTCGCGTTGCTTATGTTTGCTGGGTCGTCTTGGGGGCCTACTATTATGAAGTAGTTGTATGCGAATATCTTGTGGTATGTGATGATTCCTTTGTCTAT
The DNA here is from genome assembly GCA_015521095.1 of Desulfurococcales archaeon. The sequence continues at coordinate 4,289 of WAOU01000093.1, forward strand.
GTATTCTTTTTCGAGGCTTGGTGCGTGGACTAGGACCATGCAGGCGTCTCCGCGTTCTGCTCTTTTTAGGGCTTCTCCACTTCCTACTGCTATGAAGTTGATGATGGTGTCTGTGTGCTGTTTGTGATATTCTGTTCCTAGGTAGTCTAGGAGTCCCGTCGCGTAGAGGCTTGTAGTTGTAGTTGCTCTTACGTTAATCGTGTTATTGTTGTTGAGTACTAGTGTGGTTGAGGCTATTATTGCTATTAGGAGGACGGCTATTATTGCTATGTGTTTTAGTTGTAGGTTCAATGTATGTCCCCGTTATCAAGATTCTGATAACGGCATATAAAACGATAGACCCGCCAAGCACATATACCAGAAACAATCCAAGAACATCAAAGGTGACAACAACTGCTCAAACCCCAAAAAATACACATCCTAGACGGATCAAACAAACCAAGCACACAACTACAAGCCTCACTCGAATACCTCATAGGACAACACCTAGAGGGAAAAATACAATCAGGACTCATAATAGGAAAATGGAAAGAACACTCCCTTCTCCTCGGATACTACCAACCCTACAAGACACTCCAAGGATACAGGGTCCTCAGAAGAATAACCGGAGGCCGAGAAGCCATCCTCACTCCCAACCACACATACCTAGGACTAGTATTCGCGAGCGAGAACCTCAAAGAAGTAGTAGAAATAGGAATCAAGCTCATCGAATGCATAGGAAACAATGAAGGTATCATTATGGGAGCCACCAGGATCGGGCCAAGACCCCTAGCAACAGGAGTCCTAGAGATAATGGGACAATACGAGAACGAGAAAGCAATAAAGTGCATCACGAGAGATCTCTTCGATCAAAAACTAGAAGCACAAACACTAAAAGAGAATCCAGACCTACAACGACTAACAAAGCCATACGAAGATCCAAGATGGACACGCTTCAACGGAGTAGAGACATACCCCAAAAAGTGCTCAATAAGAAGCGGAGACTTCACCCTCAGGCTTGGGTTAAGCATTGTCGAAGACAAATATATCGGCGACATGGCAATAGACGGCTCTTTCTACGCATCTCCACCAAACGAGCCCTTCAACCTCGTAAACACACTAGCGGGAATGCCAATAACTGACCAAACAATCTATGCGTTCGAAGTTAGACTAGACAAACAACTCGAGCTCTATGGAATCGAAAAAGACGAGGTTACATGCTGTCTAAAGAGGCTCGTAGGACTATATGACAAAGAACGGCCTAGGTGAGACCACTATTCTATCTCCATCCTTCAGCCTCGTATCTAGTCCATCCAAGAACGCGATACTTCTCCCATTAACTATAATATCAGTAGGAGGCCTGATCGATCCATCTTCGTCTAAAACTCTTTCTTTGACCTCCTCAGGTATTTTTTCAAGGGCATCTTTTACAGTTGATCCTTCGGGGAGATCGACTATTATCCTCGGCTTGCCGGCGAGCTGATAGTACTCCTGTATAAACATTATCTCTATTTTCATTCATTCATGCACCCTTATCATTGGGTTGAAATCTCAGCACTGTGAGTTATTCTGATATTATTTGGGGAAAAATATTCTGTATATGTATCGTCTCGACGCATGCTATGACACAAGGCCACATAGGTATGAATTATGAGGGAAAAAGGGGATTTTTATCTGGCTTTTACTTTACGATGCTGATAAACTCCTCGAGTCCTAGGCGTTCCAGGGTTTCTGGCTTCGGTATTCCGTTTTCCCATCCCCTTATCTCATAGAACTTTGGCAGGTATGCGTCCAAGTATTCTTTAGCTGTTCTTCCTTTCGCTGGCCCATCTGGTAGTGGTGTTTCTAAGAGTCGTTTAGGTAGTGTATCATGGTAGCCGTGTCCTTCTCTCACGGCAAATAATCTCTCTACGTTGTAGATTCTTTCTCCTGCTAGGAGGAGCTCGTCTGCGGTTAGGTCTTCCCATCCAGTCATTGCTTGTAGTAGGCCGACATAGTCTGTGTGGTCTGTCGCGAAGGTGTTGAATTTACATAATACGAGACTGTCTATTACGCTGAAGTAGTCTTGCTGGTATTTGACTAGTTCTACTTTCTTCGGGTCTATCTTTAATGGGTCGTATTTCTCTGGTGCTCCGAGTACGTCGAAGCTTACGGCGTATGCTCTTAGGTGGCATCCTCCTCTGTTGCTCGTGGCGTAGCTTAGTGCCATGCTGTTGATTCCTCTTGGATCATATGCTGGTAGTTCAAGTCCTCTGACGTGTATCGGTACTTCTGGTTTCTCGAAGTATTCTCCTAGGCGTTTTGCTCCTTCTGCCGCGATGTCTCCTATGCCATGCCTGTATGCCATTCTCCATACGAGTTGTATGAAGGCGTCTGCATTGCCCCATTCTGGCTCGATGTCTTCTAGGAGGCTGAATAGCTCCTTAGCTTTCTCCTCTGGTAGTTCTCCATTCTTGGCTTTCTCATATAGGTCCATTAGGGTGGCAACCGTGTTTCCTAGGCTTATAGTGTCGAATCCTAGATCGTTTGCCAGATAGTTTAGCTTGATTAGGGCCTCTAGGTTTCCTATGAGCGTGTTTGCTCCCATAGCCCATATCGACTCGTATTCTGGTCCCTCTGATACCGGTGTCCTATATGGTCCCTTGTCTACTTTTGCGACTCTGCTACATTGTATTACACAGCCCCAGCATCCCTTATTGGATACAAGATACTTCTCGGCAAGGTATTCTCCGCTTATCTCGAAGGCCTTCTCGAAAGTACCATAAGTCCAATTCTTTGTGGGGAATGCCCCGTGGCTGTTGATTATGTTTACGAGGACAGCTGTTCCGAACTTCCCTAGTGCCTCGCTTATGCTATGACTCGAGATTTTCTCTATGACCCTCTTGGACTCATTCTTGAATTTCTCTTTATCCACAGGCTCTAGCTTCCTCGATCCCTTGACGAAAAGAGCCTTAAACTTCTTGCTTCCAAGAACCGCCGCTAAGCCAGTTCTTCCAGCAGCTCTATACTTGTCATTCATTATTGCCGCTATTTTTGATAGGTTTTCTCCTGCGGGACCTATACTAAGGATGCTTCCTATATGTTCACTTGGGGTCTTCATCTCTTTCCTGATAAGTCGCTCGGTATAGATTACTCCTTTGCCCCATAGCTTCTTAGCTGGGTGGAATTGGACTTCGCCATCGACAATGCTTATCCATACTGGCTCGTCGCTTTTACCTTCTATTACTACTCCGTCGTATCCCGCGAATCTTAGCCAGGGCCCGAACTGTCCTCCACTATTGCTGTCTCCTAGTATTCCTGTTAGAGGGCTCTTACCTACAACGTGGTATCTTCCGCTTTCAAATGCTCCTGTCCCAGTTAGTGGTCCTGTCAATATGTAGATTTTGTTCTCGGGGCTGAAGGGATCGATATGTGGAGGAATTTCTTTTAGGGCAAGGTATGCTCCTAGGCCTCTTCCACCAATATATTTTCTTAGAACTGATTCGGGTATCTTTTCCTCACGTGCTTTCCACTCCGAGAGGTCTAGTCTTAGTAGCTTGAACTCCATAGTAGCACCTCGTGGATTTATCCCTGGGAAATAAATTTTGAGTCTCCCACTAGTGTGGGAGGCTTCTAATCATTATTATAGATATTTATATGAATATATAAATGTTGACAATGAGCCAACACTACGACTTTAATATATTAATCGTCATGATGAAAGAGTCAATCCCATATTTACGAGGTTACAGTAAGATTAACAGGATACGTGACGAGAACCCCGTCAATCCAGTACACGAATAATAGTCTAAACTCAGCAGTGATCCCCGGATCTCCATACCAGTATAAATAGATATTTCCAGGATACTGCGGATATAAGGTTATGGTACTAGTTACATTTCTTGTTACTTCATAAGTATTGGTCGTTGTATTATATGTTACTATTATCGGCGTGGAAATCTGTCCTCCTGAGTCCATCCATATCCTTGCTTCCCGGAGTATAGAGCCAGGAATAACTGAATTTATCGTGGGCTGATCCAATAGTATAAGAGAAATGTTGAAAGTCGTAGCTGAATCATTGTTGTAGAAACCGAGTATATTGAACACGGATCCATATGTTGCTAGGCCGACATGGTAGGTGTCGCCTCCAATTATCCAAGAGAACTTGTTACTTGTGACGTAATTGTATCCGGCATCATAAACCACGATGGTTCCATTCTTAACTACCTTGTAGTCCCAGAAATCTATGCTTAGGCTTGTTCCTGTTGACTGCACTGGCCCGATTAGGAGGTTATTGTTTTCGTCGTAGATTTCAACATACCATCCTGGTTGTAGTCCTGTAATATTCACATAGTAGGGAGGGCCTCCGAGTGTTACCAGAAGTAGATCGTATCGAATAATTTCTCCGTAACAGCCAAACCAAGTGCAATAACTGTACATACCTAGACCTACGCTATCTACATGAAGCTGGGTATCGTAGTCGTCCACTAAGAGAGTATCCTGGTATATTTCTGCTAGATAACCGTTCGTGTTGTTTCTTATACCTAGTAAGTCGTACCATGTATCTTCCCAGAATGTTCCTGGAAAGTTTCTAAAAGCGAGCCTGTTCCACGTACCGTTCCAAAGGTAAAGATATACTCTATCATATAGGTAATTGTTTCCTATAGTGTAGAAGTATCCGGTGGATCTGTTCATAAATACGAGATCAGAGAAATAGGAGACGGTACCGGCACTATCCCACATCATGTTTACATCAACGTAAATTTTTTGGTCCACGGGAATAGTTCTATTGATTAATAGTATGCACTCCCCGCCATAGCTGGCACTTAGACCCGTTGTCTCACCCACCAACTCTCCGTTCACACTGTCCCAGGTCCAACTACATGCGTCGGTATTTAGAGGAACAAGTTCTCCAGAGGCTAGCGGATCATAGTCGTCGAAAGTATTCCAGTATACTGCTCGTCTTGACTCGAGTGATATTAGATAACCAGCAGGAATATCAACAGTTATGTTTGCTACTGTCTTATAAGTGTTTAATGAGGCATTAACCGTTGTATCAGATGGCTTTTCTAGGATGACCGGGGGAGGAGTACTTATTGTTGATCCATTCAAGTCGTATTTGACGATAATGCCAGCTATTACCGGATTGATTAGTAGCATTGTTAGCGTTAGTATCAGCGTCAGACTTCTTAGGTATTTGTTTATCAACCTCATTTACCAAAAATATATCTATACAATATAGGATCTAATATATCATAGCATATGTGGCTCCCATAGATTGTTGAGGAATTCTAGTCAGTGTGGTGGTACCGAAATGGTGGATACTGGCCAGGTACAGGACTTGAGCGGTCTCTTCTGGATGCTGTTTGCCTTATTCTTCATGATAATGAGCTTGTCTCCTATGTTTAGCTTCTATAGGCTCAAGGCGGCAAGAATGAGCCTGCTGGCTAAGATGGAGAAAAAGTATGGTTATAGGTTCATTACACTAATTCATCGTTCTGAGAGGATAGGCTTGCTAGGACTTCCAATCTACAGGTTTATAGATATAGATGATAGTGAGGCTGTTCTAAGAGCAATAAGAAATACGCCACCAGACAAGCCCATTGCTCTAATAATTCATACTCCTGGAGGACTAGTCCTAGCGGCGTCCCAAATAGCACGTGCATTGAAAAGACATCCAGCGAAGAAAATCGTGATAGTCCCACATTACGCCATGAGTGGCGGTACTCTAATAGCCCTGGCTGCAGATGAGATCTGGATGGATCCCAACGCTGTACTAGGTCCATTAGATCCCCAGATAGCTGTAGACCAGGCATCACATCTACCGGCGCCGAGCGTGATTAAGGCCGTAGAGATAAAAGGCAAGGATGCAAGCGAAAAATTCCTAGTTCTAGCGGACATAGCTAGGAAGAGTCTCGAGGAAGTACAGGAATTCGTCTATGAGCTAACAAAGGACAAGCTAGGAGAAGAAAAAGCCAGAGAACTAGCCCGGAAACTAACAGAAGGTAGATGGACACACGATTATCCCATAACATTTGAAAAAGCCAGAGAACTCGGACTGCCAGTAAAAGACAACGTACCAGAAGAGGTATACACACTAATGGAACTCTATCCACAAGCACCCACGCACAAGCCAGGAGTAGAGTATATTCCGTATCCAGTACATCATCGTAACCATAATCGCAATCCTTAAATCACCCCAATATACGATACCAATAGAATCGGAATAATGTGCCGCCGTAGCTCAGCCGGTAGAGCGTCGCCCTGGTAAGGCGAAGGTCCCGGGTTCGAATCCCGGCGGCGGCTCCACAAACCAT
>WAOU01000094.1 GCA_015521095.1 Desulfurococcales archaeon
GATAATAGAGTTATCGGTTAGGACTAGGTTTAGACATTTCGTAGCGGTTGATACTGAGGGTGTGGAGATGCTCCTGGAGGGAAAGAGTCTCGGGGAGGTAGAGGAGAGGATGAGGGAGAAGTATGGTTGAGTAAGGGGGATATAAACGTTGATAGCTATGATAGTTGTATGGTGGAGGCAGTGGCAAGGACTAAGAAGATAACGATAGAGGTGGAGGTGCCGGAGGGCTGGAGGTCTTTTATTTCTAGTTATTTCTAGTTAAGCTACGAATTCTTCTACGATATTGGCTGTGGGATCTTAGAAATTCTTACCTGCTTTGACGTGCTTTTGTTCATGTTAGGATTTTCTTGTATCGAGTATGCTAGTTATTATTTGGTAGAGTTCGGGGTCGTTGGTTTTTATTCGTTCTAGGCTCCAGGGCTTCCATCCTCCTTCTTTTACGTGGACGAGTACGTTTCTTATCCACGAATCATAGATCTTGCTACACTGATTGTGTTTTTCACAGCTCGCTCGAATAAAGAGCTTAATAATTTCGTGTGCTTCTTCTACACTTAACCCCTTAACGTTGACCAAGTACCTAGAAATCACATACAGTATAAGCCTGGCTCTCCCATCTGGAACACCACTCTCTATTATTCGCTCAATCCACGTATAACGAGCTCTCCTCCCAGGTACTGCTATTTTCTCCTCACACTCGCTTCTATCAGGACACATACTCGATAGAAAAGTCTCAAGAGCCTCCCTACACTCCTCATAGTTCCGCTCGCATACATGTACAACTTTTGACCACAATCTATTACGTTCATTCATAGACTACAGCACCGTGATTAAATGTGTGAACACGATGGTTAATAGGAGGAATCCTTATATAACACTCTTCGAAAAGAGAAGATAAAGGGAAAGTAGAGCGGCGGAGCCGGGTCGTCTAGCGGCCCAGGATGCGGGGCTTTGGCCCCCGTGACCGGGGTTCGAATCCCCGCCCGGCTACCATTTATCCTTAGATAAGTGATTCCTGGTCATCCGGATTTGTGGCTAGGATAATAGATGTTAGAATAGTGTATTGTTTCTTAGGAGAATTATTGGAAGGAATAGAAATTATGTGGGTACTAGTGTTGGGCAGTGGAGATACTATAATGCGTCGAATATCTTTTTGCCTCGGTCTTTTCCTGGAGCGAAGCTTTCCTCTAGAGTCTCTATTAGTTTCCACGTGTTTTCTATGTATTCTTCTATTTTCTTGATTTCTTCGGGCTTGTCTAGGAGATGTCTGTATCGTCCTTGGAGCTTTAGGTATTCTATAATTGGTTTCCGTTTTGATGGATCCTTGTATCGTTTTGCTATAGGGCTTAGCTTGAATTCTCCGTTTATGTATTCGTAGAGTGGGAAGAGTCCCGTCTCTACTGCTAGTTGTGCTACTTTTGCTGTGAGGGCCGGGTCGAATCTCCAGCCTACAGGGCAGGGTGCTAGTAGGTGAATATAGCGGAATCCTTTTATCTTGGAGGCTCTTTGGAGTTTTTCTATAAAGTCTGTTGGGTAGCCAACGCTGGCTGTTGCAACGTATTTTACCCCGTGGCTTATTAGGATCATGGGTATGTTTTTCTTGTGCTCTTTCTTTCCTTTCCATGTAGTCGTTGTCCAGGCTCCGTATGGGGTCAGACTACTTCTCTGTATACCGGTGTTCATGTATGCTTCGTTGTCTACACAGATATAGATGATGTCTTCGTCTCTTTCTGCTGCTCCACTGAGGGCCTGGAATCCTATGTCTCCTGTTCCACCATCTCCGGCCCATACGACTACGTGGACATCATCCTTACCCATAGCTTCGAAGGCCGCTTTCATTCCTGTGGCGGCACTTGCCGCCGCAGCGAATACTATGTTGAGTATGGGCGCGTTTATTCCAGAGTATGGTGAGATGCCTTGTATAACGCTGCTACATCCAGCTGGTATAACTAGTACTACGTTGTCTCCGAGAGCCATTTTTACATATCTTAGGCCCATGGTCTCGGGACAGCCTGGGCACGCAGCGTTTCCAGGCATAATGTATTTCTTGTCCGGTAGTTTTCTAAGGTTTATAACCATCTCTTAGCCACCTCCATCAGCTTTTCTCTACTGCTATAATCTTTGGGTAGGAGCCATAGTCGTGGTTCGAAGAAAAAGCCGTTTTCCTCTATTTTATGGATTATCGAGGTAATGGTCTCCTTAAATGTTTCTGCTCCAACATCGACTCCTGCTAGACCAGCTATTATTCCTACAAGGCTTGTTTTGCCTCCATTACTATATAGTGTCCCAGCGACATCACTGTATAGTGGTCCGTAGCCTCCCATCGATATTGCTCGGTCAAAGACTATGATTCCCTTGGCACGAGAGCCCAGCTCTTCTAGCTCCTCCTTTGGCCACGGCCTAATGTATCGTATCCTTGCTACGCCTACCTTGTATCCGTTCTCTCTCAGCATATCTGAGGCGACTTTTGCGTCTCCACTCCAGCTTCCCGTTATCACAATGATATAGTCTGCGTCATAGCAATTATGGCATTCTATGAGTCCCCCATAGCTTCTTCCGAAGACTTCACCATACTCTTTGTCAATCTCCTTTATTACTGTCTTGGCCGCCTCCATGGCCTCGTGCATGCTATATCTCATAAGGAAATGAACCTCGTCGGGAGCGATATTGCCCATTACATAGTTTGATTCGGGACTAATCACGTATGGCTGCCTCCTCGGAGGCAGCCACTCGTCTACTAGTTCCTGTTCGGGGACGTCTACTGGAGCCCGAGTATGTGATAGGATGAAGCCGTCAAGGCCTACCATTACAGGTAGATATACTCTTGGATCCTCGCTTAGCTTGAAGGCCTGTAATGTCATGTCTAGAACTTCTTGGTTCTCCTGTGCTATCCCTATGATCCAGCCAGTATCTCTTTGGTCGAAGATGTCTTGGTGATCTACATGTATGTTCCAAGGTGGGCCAATAGCTCTCGTGACGACTGCCATAACGAGCGGTATCCTTGAACCTGCAGCCCACCATACTACTTCATGCATATAGAGTAGTCCGTGGCTACTTGTAGCTGTAAAAGCTCGTGCCCCAGCACTAGCTGCCCCGAATACAGTGGCTAGAGCGGAATGCTCGCTCTCAACTCTAACCATTTTAGCGTCGAGTTCGCCGTTCTCCACCATAGCAGAGAGCTTCTCAACTATCGTCGTCTGGGGAGTTATAGGATATGCAGATATTACCTTCACACGAGCGAGCCGAACAGCATGAGCCACCGCATAATTCCCTGTCAAACTCATCAATGGCATATCATTACACCTCTGAAACCATATCTATAGCCTTAAACGGGCAAACAGCTGCGCAAACACCACATCCCTTACAGTAGTCATAGTCTATCGCTACCTTTCCATTACTCGTCTTCAATATCGTGTTTTCCGGACAATACAGCCAGCATAACATACAGCCTGTACACTTATCTTCGTAAACCACTGGCTTGCTTGTCCTCCATGAACCTGTTTTTCCCACTGACCCTGGAGCCGGCCTGCTCAGAGGCGCTATGAAAAAAGTCTCCGGGGCCTGAAGTATAGGGTCCTTACCCATATTCTTTCACCCTCCAATACTTAACCATCCAAGCATAACACAATAATTCTAGAAAATAAGATGGAGTAAGTCCTAGCATTCTATCGTCTCCATATATGCTCTTCGGGCAGCTTCCGCGTTGGCTTCACCGAGTTTACCGCTGAAGTTCCTCTTTATTGCCTCGACTATGGAGTCTAGACTGACTATTTCAGAGGCTTTTACTAATGCTCCAAGCATAGTGGTGTTTACAACTGGCCACCCACTGATTACAAGATTTAAATCTTTGGCGATCTTTGTTGCGTTAACACAGTACGTTTTTACGTCAACATCTATCGGCTTCTCCTTTGAATTAGCTACTAGTATTCCATCATTCTTTAACCCTTCTACAACATTTACTAGCTCGAAGATTTTTGGGTCTAAAACGACGACAATATCTGGATTCGTAATCTGGCTATGAACTTGTATAGGCTTGTCGCTTATTCTTGCGAATGCTACTACGGGGGCTCCTCTTCTTTCTGCTCCGAAGTGAGGGAATGCCTGTGCATATTTTCCCTCTAGGATAGCGGCGTCTACTAGGAGATTCGCCGCTGTAACAGCTCCTTGTCCTCCTCTACCATGGAATCTTATCTCAATCATCAAGAGGA
>WAOU01000095.1 GCA_015521095.1 Desulfurococcales archaeon
CATGGATATTTGGTGGGAAAGAGTGGTCAGAGGGCTTACTTTGTCTTATGCATTACTACGATGCTTGTCAGCGTGCTTTTGACGCCGTCCATCCGGCGGATATTCTCTGTTATGAGGTTCCGTAGCTTCTCCATGGTGTCTGCTTCGATGATTACTATTAGGTCGTGTATACCATATACCATGTATACCTCCTTGACCTCTGGGATCTCGAGGACTTTCTCGAAGATTTCATTTTCCTTTCCTACATCCGTGTTTATCATGACAATCGCACGAGCCATTCCACATTCACCGCCCGTTATAAATGGGCCATTATATTAATGATAGTATACTGAGACTATTAAAATGTGAACCTCCACTAACTGTATCTAAACAATTATAATTACATGATTCACGTGTAGGGTTAGACTATATTGTTAAGTCCTCTAATAACATGTTAAGAGCATCTCTATTATCTCGTAGAATCTTATAGATAACCCTATCCTCGATCCACTTGTTATCGACGAGGTATTCTACGGATGACACTATTTGCTCTCCTTCTCTATCTCTGAATATAATTCTTAGTGGTCTCCAATAGGTCTTCTCAACAGTAATTCTCACGTCAGGATCAGTTATCTCTAGGACATCTACCAGATATCCTAGGGCAAGGCGCCTCTCGAGATATGGTGTTGCCCTAGGCTTTGCCCTAGCCTTCGATCCCCCAAAGAGATTGGAGAAAACCATCTTTATCAAGCCCTTGAAGCCTCCGACGTCGAAGACAGGCTTAGGCTCCTCCTCGGCTACCTCGAGGATACTTTTTATCGAGCGCCTCAATCTTTCAACATATTCTTCTTTGTCAAATGGCTTAAGCTTGATCGAGTTAGGATAGGGATGCGGATAAAGCCCTCTATCGCTTGGAGATACGAGCGCTAGGGCTTTAACCTCGGGCATTGCCTTGAAAAAGTATGCCTCGCCATACACATATCTGTAGCTGACCCCGGTCTCCCATATTTTCAACTGGTAATATGGTATTGAGACTATCTTCTCTCCAGCCTGCATCTCATAGTACCTCGGGTAGTGTGTCTCCAGGATTACCAGAGGTTTAACACGTCGTATTACGTGTTCCGTATTACATACTTTTAAGGATAAGAGGATTCTCTAAAACAGTTGGTAGACCTCACGTGTTAAATGGATAGGACAGGTGTAGGCGTTGAAATGGGTACTGATAAAGATAATGAATCTTATAATAGTATTGATAATTGTAACATTCATCGTAGCAGCCATATTCACAGGCCCATTAGCAGAACGTGAGAAGCAGAACATAGCACAGACAGTCCGTCAGCAAGCGAGAGTCTTATTCCAGAACCAGCCACCTGTCGCCATCGCGAGGTCATGTGTGTTAAGACCAAACATAGGAGAACAGGGATTAATCGACGCAATAAACACCTCCCTACAAACTGTAATAGAAAGCGGCAACACGACGTTGCCGCAACAACTCTCCCAGGACCAAATCGCGGTCCTCGAAGAAGTCCTCCAGGCAGTTATAGTTGATGCAGTCAATAACAAGACCATTGTCACACACGACGAATTCCTAAACTATACCACGGCTAAGGCCTACGCAGCACTCCAAGAGCAAGGCATAAACGTTTCACAGACAGAGCTCAGAGCGTTCATAGACGACGTCTCAGCTAAGCTCTCAGAAGAGTGTAAGAAGAAAATCGTACAGGACGAGATAAACATACAGATCGTTAGAAAGGGACTAGATCAGCCCTGGTATGTGTTGGCGGTCAGGTATACTAAGACGCTCATTACATTCCAGCCACTCTACTCTACTGTCCTGACAACACAGTATTGGCCCTATCAAGGCGACAGAAACGCCCTCCACATAATCATGGAGAGAATACCCTACTCCGTTCTACTATTCACAACATCCTCCATTCTAACACTAGCATTTGCACTTCCACTAGCACTATACGCTGCACGGAGGCCAGGGAAAACAATTGACTCAACGATAACTGCATGGAGCGTATTCAGCGTCAGCATGCCGTGGTGGTGGCTGGCAATGGTATTCATCTACCTGTTCACTGTAAAGTACGAAATCTTCCCATCGCCATACAAGCCTGGAGGAATCGACTGGACAAGTATAACGTCTATCCTAAGCATGGCAGCGCTTCCAGTGTTTACAGTCACGATTCTTAGCATAGGAGATACCGCATATAGAATAAGAAACATTCTCCTCGACGTGTTCAACGAGGATTTCGTCACAGTAGCTAGAGCAAAGGGATTACCGGAATCTATGGTGTTAAGAAAGCACGTGATAAGAGCAGCGGCGCCACCTCTGGTCACGATAGTATTGTTCTCGATAGTTCTCAGCGTGTTTAGCGGTGCTATAATTACGGAGCTCATATTCAACTGGTTCGGTCTCGGGAGACTATATTGGGATGCGATAGTTGCAAACGATATACCAGTCATAGTAGAGCTAACATACATTACTACACTATTATACCTGGTCATTAGGTTCATTCTAGACATACTCTACACGATACTTGATCCAAGAATAAGGAGAGCATGATGAGGTGACCACGATGTTTAAGAGGAAGAAGAAAACGGGCAAAAAACAACTCTCAAACTGGTCACTTCTACTTAGAACCTGGAGTGGCAAGATAGGAGTAGCACTTCTAATAATACAATTACTACTAGCAATCTATGTTGTAGCGGCCTATGGAGAAACAGGCCTTAAAGAATACACACAAAGCAACAAGTGGTCCTATCTATATCCACAGAGTGCTCCTCCATGCTGGGCAACAGATAAAGCACCACCAGCAAAAGTATCGCTAGAAGACATGCAGGTAACAGGACCAGAGGCGAGCTTCCAAGTAGCTGATCCCAAGCAGCAATTGCTTATAGACTATTTCAACGCGGTATATGTTGAGACGGTATATGAAGGATCCTTCAATTACGAAGCAGAAGGATTCCCAAGCGACACTGCACTAGCATTAATCGTCGAGGTAGGCAAGAATGCTACTGTGAACCTGCAGACAACAACAACCGACATTATCATACTCGAGGCATATGTAGAAAGGCCCGACGGGCTAAAAGTATACTTCTATGACGGTAAGCTTCCAGTAGGTGAGTCAGGAACCGTATTCCTCTATGGCCAAGTCGCAAACATAACAGAGGGAGGAGAAAACATAACGTTCATAAAACCATACAGCCTCAACAAGATATATCAAGGAGCCCTAATAGAACAATACTTCACCAGCAGCATAAAACAGCTGGAAGAGAGCCTCGGCTATCCTGACGGTCTCCCCGGCCTACAGCAAGGCCAAGTAATCATGGCAACGGTAAACGAACAGGGCCAAGTTGTACCACTCAATGGAGAGTACAAGGTTGTCCTCAGAATAGGCTACTTCGTGGACAGAGACTTAGTATTGAACAATGGACAGTTTGATCCAAATCTAGCAAAGCAGAATGACGCATATGTTGAACCAACAGTATATGTATTCGAGGTAAAGCCGAATTGCTATGGCTTCTTCGGAACAGATACAAAAAGCAGGCCCATAGGACTAGGACTATTATTCGGTCTTCCATATGCGTTTATCCTAGGATTCAGCGTAACATTCATATCAACATTCATAGGAGCCTTCTATGGAACAGCAGCAGGCTACTGGAAGGATATAAAAGGAGAAATAATGATGAGAGTAGTCGACATTGTTAACTCTCTCCCGTTCCTACCAATACTAATAGCATTATCTGTAGCATTCAGATCTGCAATAACTCTACCTGTACTCGCAGGTCTAATGATTATATTGTTCTGGGCAGGACCGGTTATAGTCGTAAGAAGTATGGCTCTCCAAATAAGCGAGCAAATATATGTTGAGGCGGCTAGAGCTGTTGGTGCATCGACGAGAAGAATATTATTCAAACACATGTTCCCACAGATCTTCCCATATACAATGGCTATAGCGGTTCTATCTATTCCAGGAGTTATAGTAGCTGAGGCGAGCCTCTCGCTACTAGGATTCGGTGATCCCGCCGCTCCGACCTGGGGTAAAATGCTTCAACTAGCATATGATGTAGGAGCAGTCAACGCTGGTTACTGGTGGCTATACCTCTTCCCAGGCTTAGCACTGGTTATCTTCTCGGCGACATTCCTACTGCTGGGTAGAGCATTAGAGCCGATAGTCGCACCCAAGCTCGTAAAGTAATAAAAATAATTTTTATTTATAACTTATCAAAAATCTTCTTAAATTTATACGTGTTTTTAACGACAAGCTATTTAAATATCCTCCTTCATATACAGTTTATGACGCCCAACGGGTGAATATGTCATGAGAACGCTAGCTATATTCATTGTAGCACTAATGGTTCTCCCAATAGCAGCAGCACTCGTTTCAAGCGCAGGATACGTTAACACAATAGTATTCCAGAGAATAGAGGACGACCAGGCAGCTGTCGGTAGCCTGCTTTTCGGAGACTCACAGGGTAGACTCTTCAGACTAAGGAGCATAGATCTAGTTAATAGACTAGAGGAAGCAGGCTTCCAGACGATAAAGGCAGCGAGCGGTCTAACAAACATCCTAGTAAACCCAACAGACACCTGCCAGGACGGATCAATAAACATATTCCAGAACCAGAAGGCTAGATTCGCACTACAGTTCCTAGTACCCAGAGGAGAGATAGTATCACAGATCTACGAAGGATACGCTATACCAGTAATCCTACCATGGACACCACTAGACCCCGACTATCCATACCTAGTCGGAACAGCACTAAAGTGGCAGGCAGTAATCGACGCTAAGGGAGAGCAGTACGGAATCCAGCTACTCCAGCAGGCACTACAGGAACTCGGAGCAACACAGGGAGCAGACGGTAAATGGTACTGGTCAAACGGCGACCCTGTAACAGTCAAGTTCGTAATAAGAATCGAGGACCAGAGAAGAGACATTGGAGACCTACTAGCCAACAAGCTAGAGAACGACGTAGGAATAACAGTAGAGAGACTATACAACGACTTCGCAGCAGCATACCAGATAGTCTACAGCGGAGACCCCAGCGCCTGCGAGTGGCACCTCTACACAGAGGGCTGGGGAATCACCGGAATGACCCAGTACGACTACGGTAACTTCGTATGGTTCTACAGCAGCATATGGGGAGCAATGCCAGGATGGCTAGAGCCAACATACTGGAACTACCAGAACGCTACAATAGACGAGATAGCTCAGAAACTAGACAACGGTGACTATGCAAACGAGACCGAGTTCTGGCAGCTACTAAACGAGGGAGTAGACCTAGGTATCCAGGAGAGCGTAAGAGTATTCATCGCATCAACCTATGACTTCTACGCGGTAAGCGGCGACCTCCAGGGCGTACTACCAAGCCCCAAGGCAAGCCCATGGCACACATTCACATTCATGAACCTACAGTACCCAGAGGACACAGTAACACTAACTAACAGATACGTATACGCAAGCGGATGGGCCTGGAACCCAGTAGGCGGATTCCAGGACTTCTACAGCAGACCAGTAGTAGAGGCAGTAACCTGGCCTGGAATAACCAGTAGAGTAACAGACGGTAAGACAGGATGGAGCCCAGCAAACACAGTAGACTGGAGCCTAGAGAGAGGCCCAGTAACAGTTGACAGCGACGCACTACTCTACGACCACGCAGCCCACCAGTTCGTAACAGCTGCAGAAGCAAACGTCACAACAGCTAAGAACGCAGTAACAATCAACTACAAGCTACTTGGACAGATCAAGTTCCACGATGGAACAACCGAGACAGTAGCAGACCTACTAGCACCACTATACATAATATTCGAGTACGCATATGACGACAGCACCAACACAACAGTCGACAACAGGTTCGAAGGACCAATAGCAGGAGACTACTACACGTTCCTCAACACATTCGTAGCAGTAAAGGTAATCAACGAGACAACAGTCAAGGTATACATCAACTATGACCACCTAGACCCAGGATTCATAGCCAGCGTAGCAAGCATATGGACCAGCTATCCACTAGAGCTCTATGCAGCAATGGACCTACTATGGCAGTACGGACAGCCAGACATACAGAACGTGCCTGAGAACGTAACACCAAAGTACGTATGGAGCCTAGACGCAAGCGACGAGTACCACCCAGCAATACACCTGCTCGACACCTACCAGGGCCAGCAGATGGTCGACCTACTACAACAGTATAAGACTACACCGCCAGACTGGGTACAGCAGCTAATCAACCTAGGATACCTAACACAGGCAGAGTGGGAGCAGAGAGTAGACAACCTGATAAACTTCTTCAACCAGCACAACCACATGCTAGTAGCAAACGGTCCATTCTACCTAGACAGCTATGACGCACAGAACGATATCGCAACAGTAAAGAGAGTAACAGACTTCCCAGTAGACCCAGCAGTGATAGCACAGGAGCTACAGCCAAAGACAGTAGACCTACAGATAAGCTACGACCCAGTAAACTACAACACTGAGGGCACCGCCCTAGTAACACTTAGCGTGAGCGTCAACGGTCAGCCAGCAACCAACGAGGACGTAAAGATCTACGCAGTAGCTGTGAACCTAGAGACCTTCGCATCCACATTCCTAACGATAAACTACCAGGAGCCTGGAAGCTTCGAAGCAGTACTCCCAGCTAACGTATCAGAGGGCAGCTACCAGATAGTAATACTAGCATACCCAGTAGGATACAGCAACCCAGCACAGCAGTCGGTATCAGTAACACTAGTGACACCACAGCCAGGAACAACAACCACTACAACAGAGCAGACACAGGAGACAACCACGACAACCACACCACCACCTGAGGAGACCACCACCACGACAACCGCAGCCCCAGAAGAGGGCGGAGTATCAGGCACCGTAATAGCAGCAGTAGTCGTAGTAATAATCATCATAGCAGCAGCATACTACTTCATGAGAAAGTAACCCCAACAATAATCTTTTTTCATAATCCTAAATAATAAACTCATTATTTTTCTACTAATCTATTTGCTCCAAGGTAAATTCTCTATATATCTACGATAAAACCGTGTAAATAATTATATTCCCAAAAAGGGGGCTAGATCCTAAAGGACACAGGATATAAAGATAATGGGGCTAATGAGGGAAACCAGATGGCACTACTCGAGGTAGAGAATCTACGAACATACTTCTATACACTAAGAGGAGTAGTAAAAGCTGTAGACGGAGTATCCTTTGAACTAGAAAAGGGAGAAACCCTAGGAATAGTAGGAGAGAGCGGCTGTGGAAAAAGTACACTAGCATGGAGCTTGTTAAGACTAGTTCCTCCTCCTGGAAGAATAGTTGGTGGACAGATTAGAATAGACGGAAAAGATATTGTTGGAATGAGCGAGTCTGAGGTTAGAAGAGAGATAAGGTGGAAACGGATTAGCATGATATTTCAAGGCGCTATGAACGCGCTCAACCCAGTTTATACCGTGGGAGACCAAATCATAGAGCCTCTCCTCCTCCACACCAATATGACCAAGCAGGAGGCACTAGAACGAGCCAAAGAACTCATAGAAGCAGTAGGCCTCGCACCTTCAATATTGGAAAGATATCCCCACGAGCTGAGCGGAGGACAAAAACAAAGAGTAGTAATCGCAATGGCACTAGCATTAAAACCCGACATAGTAATCGCAGACGAGCCCACTACAGCGCTAGACGTTGTTGTTCAAGCGCAGATACTAAACCTAATGAAAAAACTCCACCAGGAGGAAAAAATGAGCATTATACTGATCACCCACGATCTCGGAGTAGTAACAGAACTCTCAGAGAAAATCGCAGTAATGTATGCTGGTAAAATAGTCGAGTTTGGAAGAGCAGAAGATATATTTGAAAACCCGCTACACCCCTACACAAAAGCTCTCATCAGGGCAGTACCCAGGCTCAAAGGAGACATACATAAGCTCGAATACATCCCCGGAACACCTCCAGATCTCCGCTCGCCTCCACCGGGATGCAGATTTGCACCAAGATGTCCGAGAAGGTTTGAGCCCTGTGACAAAGAGGAGCCTCCGATGATCGAGTATTCAAAAGGACACTACGTAGCTTGTTGGCTTTACTCGAAGAGGTGAATCATAGATGAGCCATGCATATAGGGTAGAGCTCGGAGAAGAGATTCTTCGAGTGCAAGATCTCAAGGTATGGTTCCCCATAAAGAGAGATATAACGGATATACTATTACGTAAACCACAACTCTATGTACACGCAGTAGACGGAGTATCATTCAATATCAGGAAAAGAGAGATCTTTTGTCTAGTAGGAGAAAGCGGCTGTGGAAAAACAACCACGGGAAAAGCACTATTAAGACTAGTACCCGTCCACTCAGGAAAAGCCTTCTTCAAACCTCGTAAGGAGACACTTGAAATTCTCGACGCTATGGGCGTCAAGTCAGAGAATGGATTCGTAGAACTGTTCGGGCTAAAAGATTCACAATTCCGACCGTTGAGAAGAGAAATCCAGATGATATACCAGGATCCATACGGTAGCCTAAACCCAAGGTTCCGCATTAAAGACGTGCTAGAAGAAGTACTATTAGTCCACAAGATAGGATCAACAAAAGAAGAAAGGCTAGAGATCATCGCGAAAGCCCTAGAAATGGTCAAGCTAACCCCCGTAGAAGAATTCATTGATAGATACCCACACCAGCTGAGCGGAGGACAGAGACAAAGAGTAGCAATAGCACGTGCAATAATAGGAAACCCCTCCCTAATTATAGCAGATGAGCCCGTCTCAATGCTCGACGTCTCAATTAGAGCAGAAATCCTCGAAGTACTCTTAAACCTAAGAACACTACTCGACGTCTCATTCATATTCATAACACACGACCTAGCAGTAGCAAGATACATTTGTGACAGAATCGCAGTCATGTACCTAGGAAAGATCGTAGAGCTAGGAGACGCAAGAGAAGTAATAGCTGATCCCCTCCACCCATACACGGAAGCACTAATCGCCGCAATACCAGACCCCGATCCAGCCAACAGGCTAAAATTCAGAGACCTAAAAATAAAAGGAGAAGTGCCAAACGCTGTATTCATTCCGCCAGGATGCAGATTCCATCCGAGATGTATCTACTACGAACAACACAAGGAAACAGACAAAGAACTAGAACAATTATGTCCCGTAGTAGAGCCTCCACTCTCAGAAATTAAACCAGAAAGATACGTATCCTGTTACAGATACCCAAGCATAAGAGAAATAGTAAAATCAGGACTTCCAACGGCGAATAAGCAAGAATAAATTCTTTATCCAACTTAGTTCTCCCTATAAAACTCTACAGTTTTTATTAAATAACTAAATGATAATATCTCTACTTAGACACGAGTTCAAGGACAAGCTAAGTGAAAATCATTTGCAGGAAGAATATATAACAACATATAAACATGGATAACACTACTCTATATGGAGAACAAAAGGTGTAAAGGTGTCAACCATGCAAGACGAAGTAAAAATAGAAGAAGTAATAGACATATTAACAAAAATCGGCGTACGAGTAACCCCCCAACGAATAGTTATAACGAAGATAATACTAGATAATGTCAAGAATCATCCGTCATTCAAGGAAATACATTCAATAGTGCAGAAGCAATTACCCCGTGTAGGAATATCCACGATATTCAACACAATGAAGATGCTCGAGAAGGCAGGCGTGATACGAATCTTCGAATGGAACGGTGAAACCCACATCGATAGACCAGAGTACCACGTAAACGTATATTGTAAAGATACAGGTCAACTCATAGACCTCGAAGACAGTAAAACATATGCGAGTAAACTAGTACAAGAACTATCAGAAAAAGGTCTCAGGATCCATGGAGTAAACATAATTGTAGAAGCAGAGTGTAAAAGCAACTAGACACCTAATTCTTTTAAACTTGGATGTGTTTATCCTATTTGATTGGCGTCTGGGGCCAGGGGGCCCGTCGTCTAGCCTGGTCAGGACGCCGCCCTGACACGGCGGAGGTCCGGGGTTCAAATCCCCGCGGGCCCACCAAATAAAAATCTCGGCATCTTTTACAGTCCACTAAGATTTAATCAGAGACTATTCTTCCATCCTTTATCTTCAATACTCTATCAGCTTTAGAAGCCAGTTGTGGATCATGAGTAGTATACAAGATTGTTTTACCGAGACGATTAGCTTCTATTAAAAGATCAATTATTTTTAGCTTATTCCTAGTATCGAGATTGGCTGTAGGCTCATCAGCAAGAATAATATAGGGATCAGCTGCAAGGGCACGAGCAATTGCTACTCTCTGTTGCTCGCCACCGCTTAGCTGATTCGGAAATTTCTCTCCCTTATCCTTCATACTTACAATCTCTAAGAGTTCCTCGGCTCTCTCTAACCGTTTCTCCTTTGGAGGATATCCCGCTAATTCCATTGGGAGAATAACGTTTTCAAGAACAGTTAGGGTGGGGACAAGATGAAAGAATTGAAACACTATACCAACATTTCTCCTCCTCCACTTAGCCCGTTTTCCTTCGGAGAGTCTACCAAGATTCTCAACATTTACAATAACTTCTCCTCTAGTAGGCGTATCCAAGCCGCCGGCAAGATAGATTACAGTAGTTTTCCCACTGCCTGAGGGACCCTGTAATGCAACGAGCTCTCCCTTCTCAACGACAAAGTCGACTCCCCGTAGCGCGGGATAATCGATCCCGTTTCCACGATAGATTTTCCAGACATCTCTAAACACTATAGAGTATTCAGCCACAGCTCTACACCTCGACTACTCGACCCGGAGCAGATCAGAGGTCCTCTGCCGTCTCAGATAAACCAAGCTAATTAGATAGACGAAAAAGAGGACAAGAAGAATAACCCACCCGGTGTTAGCCAAATCAATTATACTAGGAATAGGTTCGAGAAAACCGAGTGCATCAACCATTAACCTTAATAGAGAGGATGAGATGAGCAAGGCGACGACATATGCTACTGGCACCGCGAATACTATAGCAATAAGAGTGCCAAGAACAAGATCAACTGATAGCTCATGATTAGTAAATCCTATGCTCCTTAATACACCAATTTCTTTAAGACGCCCCGCCATATCTACTAAGGAAAGCATAGTGAGACCAGCAAACCCGGTAATGAGCGTCGAGATATTTATTATGGATAAAAATGTTCTGAAGAACTCTGTTCCCTGCTCCTGTTGTTTTATTAGATCATCCTTTGTATAGGCAAGCCTGGCAGGTATACCATTCTCGAGGAGACTCTGTACAACGCTCTCTCCAACAACATCTCCACTGTCTGTTGACGAGATCCTCAAGTACAGATATCTTTCTCCCAGCAAAGCGATATAGTCCTGTTTATTCAAAAACACTATTTTTCCAGCATTCTCGTGAGTAGACACGATCCCCGAAATACGTAACTCTAGCATCTGACCTTTAGAATTCTTCACATAAACGATATCTCCAAGACCCAGATCATATAGTCTAGCCATAGTCTCCGATACAACGATCTCGCCCTTACTAGGCCAACGGCCATTAATTAAGCCGGGCCCCAGCGCCCAATCCCCTAAAAGACAGGTACGTGTAGAGACTGTTTCATTAAAAATCTCGACGCCTCTCCACATCGACAGCCACAGTTCTGATCTTGAAACACCATTAACGTTATCTGCTATTTCGAGAAGTTCCGAAAAATTGAGGTTCTGTGTAGGCAACGTTATAACAGCGGTATATCCGTAAGTCTCTAGCTCATCTCCCATACTATCCACGGCTCGAATGCTCATCGGTATAGATGCCGTGGCTCCCCACGAGACGGCTATTATAAGTATAAAGAAAATAGTAGTCCAAGGCCTAGACAAGATTCGTCGAATGCTATGGGCAATTCTCACCTTCCTATATATTATCTTTAGAGTCCTAAAGCGATAAGATAATCCTGTAAATCTTAGCGCTTGAACAGTATTTATTCTGGAGAGAACTAGAGGTGGAACAATGGAAAACAATAAAATTATACTGACAGCAAACAGCCCTATTGAAACGATAACACTCATACTAGGCGTATATGGGTAATGTTGCATAAGTATCTCCATTGTAGAGGATCCGGCTTGTTTAGATCCCCATATTACAAGATAACGAGATAAAGGAATGGAAAACATAATACCGAGCAAGGACCCTATTACACCACGCATAATATTATAGCCTGAGTAATAAGCTACGATCTCTTTCTTTCCGGCTCCTAAAGCCTTCAGAACACCTAACTCTCTAAGGTCCCTTTCTAATAGTGTCATCTCGCTACCAGCAATAAGTAGAGCTCCGGTGATCAAGGCTGTTCCGATAAAGACCTCGAAAGCTAACGCCATACTCTTCATAGGAGCCTCAGCAGGATTATCTTCTTCTGTTTGAATGTTAATAGAATCAACACTTCCACCTTTTGAGACTATATTTTGATATAACGTACGCGCTAAATTAGTTACATTCGTGCCGGGTGAGGCTATTACAGCCAATATATCAACTTCTTCTCCAGGTAGCTCGTTAAAGATATCTAAGGGGACAATTATTGTTATATCAGTTCCACCACTAATAGTGACAATGCCACTAGCGTTTCCATCTATTGTGAGAGGCCCATAGTCCGGTATGGTTATGGAGTCTCCCGGCTCTAGGTCAGCTTCTCTTCCGTCCGCGTTATAAATTATAACTGAGCCCTCTTGATCTATAAGATATCCTATAGGCGGGGAACTTGTAGGATTATAAACAAATGTGACAGATAAGGGTTCCGTATCGTGAAAAGCAATGGATGTCTTGGTTTTAATTAGTTTAAGCTCAGCTATATCTGGAAGACCAGTTAGAGATTCAGCAACATTGTATGGAATATCTCCTATAATTATGATATTGCCGACTTCAACGCTCCATCCTTTCCCGGCAAGTTCAAGACTATAATCGGCCGCAAGCTTTATTGTTGCTATACCGAGAACGCCTAAAAGGATAATTGTAATGAAAACTATGCTCTCAATCTTCCTTCTGGTAAGTATCCTTAATGAGGCTCTAAATAGTGTCAATTTAATCAGTCCCGGGCTAGGTGCTTTTTGATAGGTTCGAATTTATCAAGAAGATGATAATTTATCAAAGTAATATATGTTTTAGATTTGAACATAATTATGCTAGGATGAAATGTATATGTTTATGTAACTATAGGGTAGGCAATACTATACAGAAATATACTTGGTTTTAAGACTCCTTCGCGGTGAAGTTATATTCAACGTCCTCTAATAATCTCTCTTGGTGTATTTCAGTGATAGAAGGAGAAGATCTAGTTGCTAGAATTATAAGTTGTTCTATAAAACTGGAAGAATACATTGCAAAAGTCTACAGTAAACTATCAGATAAACTAGAGTATCCAGAAGCTCTTACTCTTAAACACATAGCACGTGAGAGCCTGAATCACGCATCGTTATTAAGAGACGTTAGCCAAGTTCTAAGTCTTCAGTTCAAGCCCGAGAACTGCCAGAAACTCATAGGTTCCACATATGAGTCACTAGAGAAACTAGTATCTTTTATTGAGTCAACGGAGCTAGACAAAATAAATGTAGATCGTGTACTAAGAGAGTTAAAGAAAGCAGAGAACTCTATGAGCGAGGAGATTTATCATTCAATGATCTTCAACATTATTAAGGACATGTTTCCAGAGCCTCAAGCGAGAATTGTTGATAGAATCGTAGACGAGATAATCTGCGAAGAAAGATATCATCACAAACTTATGGAGGAGGTTATACTCGCATATTTCAGTAAGGGTGTAAAGAAGTGACCGTATGGGGCATGGTGCTGGGGGCTTATCCAAGATCCAGACTTGCAAGATACACTCTAAGAGATAGGGAAAGAGGAACCCTAGACTTCTCACAATATACATCTAGGCTATTGATTGTTCACTCGGAAATAATCGGAGTCCAAAAAGCGCATGGATTACCCATAGTGGTCGACGGCATGGTGGATTGGCACGACATATTCAGGCCATTTATAATGAGGTGGAAAAACGTAAGCGTTAGCGGTCTTCTCCGATACTTCGACAACAACTTCTTCTATAGGATTCCCGTGTTCACGGGTGAGCCTGACCCCTTAGAGCCAGTATGGTTACCAAGAATAAGACAATTCAAGGATCTAGCCGAACCATCGAGCCTGAAAATAGTGTTACCGGGACCCTTTACATTTGTAAACTTGAGCCAGAACGTATCGGATCTATCAAAAACAGAACTAGCAGAAGCAATAACATCAATACTCAAATCAGAAATAGAGCTAGTTAAAGAAGAAAATGTGTTTATTCAAGTAGACGAACCTCTTGTCGGTGATAGAAGACTATCAAAGGAGGAGGTAGAAGAGTATCTAGACTATTGGAACGAAATAGCAAGTCTCAGTAGTGAAAACTCTGCAATAGCAATATACTTCGATGTACCACAAAAAGAAGTATTCGACGTAGTTCTCGAATCTAAGTTCAAATACATATCAGTAGATGTTATAGACTCTAAGAGAAGAGCAATTGAACTACTAGAGAAAACAGGTTTGCCGGGTCATGTACCTGTTTTAGGGATAGTTGATGCGAGAAGAATCCACGAAGATAAACTAGACGACGAGCTATTAACTATGATCAAAAAACTCTCAAAAGAATCTCAGGAAATCGTGTTGACAACTACCACATGGCTAGACCTTATACCATACACATATGCTCTCAAGAAGACTAAGATACTCTCAAAGTTTGTAGACATAGTTTCAGAGAAACTAGGCCTGGAGAAAAGGATTCTCTGGAGGTGAAAGGAAAGTGGAGTACCAAGTACCGAGGAAGTTCCCAACGACAGTCGTGGGTAGCTATCCCAAACTTGAACCGGCAAAACAGGCTCTCAGGAAAATACGTAAAAAACAAGCAACGCCAGATGAGCTAAGAGATCTCTTCGTCGAAGCGATTAGAGGTGTAGTAGAAGACCATCTATGGGCGGGAGTCGATATAATAAGTGATGGTGAACAGACCAGAGAAGACATGGTAGTATATTTTGCAGAGAGAATGAATGGCTATATGCCGGGTAAATGGACACGAATATTTGACAACGTCTACTTTAGAAAGCCTATAATCTATGGAAAAGTCGAGTGGCCTGAACCGCTAACAGTAGAAGACTGGAAAATTGCCTCGTCTTTCGCAGAAGGCCGTCCAGTAAAAGGAATATTGACAGGTCCATACACAATGCTAGAATGGAGCTTCGACCTATACTATGGAGATAGGAGAGAAGCAATAATAGACTTAGCCAAAGAACTACGAAAAGAGATAGAAGCACTCGTGAACGCAGGCGCCAAATATATACAAATAGACGAGCCTGCTCTCTCTACACGTCCATGGAAAGAAGAAGCAGACATAGTGAAAGAAGCACTGAAAATAATGCTAGACGGCCTAGATGTAAAGAAAATAGTACACATATGCTTCGGAAAAATCGAGTATATTCTACCATATATATTAGAATTCCCTGTAGACCAATTCGACCTAGAGTTCAAGAACAGTAATTTCAGACTATTACCATACCTCAAGGAATACGGATACGATAAAGAACTCGGATACGGTGTAATAGACGTACACACAACACAGATTGAATCAGTGGACGAGATAGTAGAAGATATAGAAAAAATAATGAAGCTTGGAATACTATCGCCCGAAAAGATATACATAGATCCAGACTGCGGGCTAAAAAGACTTCCTAGAGACATAGCCAGACAGAAACTCAAGAATATGGTAGAGGCCGCCAAAATTGCCAGAGAAAAATGGTAAACTCCCAATAGGCAAACTACCATTAAACACTCTTTCGAACCTAGTACTGAGAAGAATAAGAGGAGCAGTTTCTCCAGACACCATTATAGGTCCCGGGATAGGAGAAGATACAGCTATCATAAGGCTTCCATGCTGCGATCTCTTAATCCACTCGGATCCTATAACAGAAGCCGTCGCAGGCGCCGGCAAACTCTCAATTATAGTAGCATCCAATGATATAGCCGCCTCTGGAGCATGCCCAACACACGCTGTATTAACACTACTATTACCCGAGGGCTACGAAATAGAATCCCTCAAACAACTAATACAAGAAATACAAGAAACATCGAGGATGCTAGATATAGATATTGTCGGAGGCCATACCGAGACCACTCCAGGAATAACAAAACCAACACTCATAGTAACAATGATAGGAATAACGTGCCCGGGATGTAGTATACCTACCAGCAATCTTCGCGAGAACCACTATATTATACAGATAGGAGAAGCCGCACGAGAAGGAGCATCAATAATAATAACAGACTTTCCCGCGCTCGTAAAAGAATGCGAGTTAGGAGAGGACGAAATTAGTAATCTAAATATAGATGCCAGGGACTTGAGCATAGTTAAACCGGCATGTCTACTAGCCGAAAACCAATTAGTCTCATCAATGCATGACGCTACAGAAGGCGGGATAATAGGGGCATTAGTGGAAATGGCGAAAGCCGCTAAAACAAACATAACAGTGTACAAGAACAAAATACTAGTTAATCCAGCAGTCAGAAAACTCAGCAGTTGCCTAGGACTCGATTCATTGAAACTAATAAGTAGTGGGACTCTTTTAGCCGGAATTCCACCGGATAAAGTAAATGAAGCAATAGAAGTTCTTGAGAAACATGGATTCCAGGTGTCTATAATAGGTAAAGCTATGAGTAAATGTTCGAATCCGGAAGAGTGTGGCGTGGATCTTGTGCTTGAGGATGATACTGTAAAGAGATTTGTAGAGCCGCCGATAGATGAAATTAGCAGGGTGTGGAGCAGGCATGTCGAAAGGCGGGGTGGGGCAGGTTAGTCAATGCCCGGAATATCCATGTTTTAGGCTCGTCGTCGACTATAGAAGAAAGATTTACAAGATATTTCTCGAGGACTATGACGGGTATATTATCCCTCTGCCAAGAAAAGAAATAGACAGGCTATTCGAACTCGTCAATACGCTTCATCCCAAAATTAGAGAAGCCGAAGGAGAAAACGTCGATTATTTAGCCCGTAAATATCTTGGAGCAGAACCAAAAGAGGAATGATTTAACAGAGATATATGAGGGGAAAGAGGCTGGGTAATCTAACATTACCTGTATTCAGGTGGTAGTTTCTCTATTAGGTTCTTGACTGCCTGTGCGCTTTCGTCAAGTCCCTTCTTTTCTTCCTCTGTTAGTGGTAGTTCGATTATTCTCTCGAGCCCCTTTCTTCCTAGTATTATTGGAACCTCGAGTACTAGGTCATTATAGCCGTATTCTCCCTGTAGATATACGCTAGCGATGAAGGCCTTGTGCTGGTCTTTCTTTATTGCCTCAACCATTACTGCAAGACCACTGCCAGGTCCATAGTTGCTACTGTATCCTCTTAGCTTTGTCACTGTTGCGCCTGCTTTGACTGTTTCTTCTGCGATTTCTTTTAGTTCTTCCTCTGATAGGAGCGTTGTTAGTGGTGCTCCCATGACTGTTGAGAGTCTTGGAACCGGGAACATTGCTTGACCGTGCATGCCAAGGACTATTGGTGTTATGGATGCGGGGCTTACTCCAAGCTTCTTTGACGCATAATATGCTAGTCTACCAGCGTCTAGTACACCGCTGAATCCTATTACTCTTTCCCTCGGGAATCCTAGTTTCTTGTACATTACATAGGTCATAGCGTCTAGCGGGTTGGTTGTGAGCAATACAATTGCGTTAGGCGCGTATTCTTTTATTTTTTCTGCGATATCGGCGATAATACCTGCGTTCTTTGTTAGGAGTTCTTCTCTCGTCATACCTGGCTTTCTTGGGAAGCCTGCTGTTACCACAACGACGTCGCTTCCTGCCATGTCCTTGAAGTCGTTTGATCCGGTTATTGATACACTTAGGCCGAGAATAGATGCGGCGTGGCTTAGATCGAGTGCTTCTCCCTGAGGCTTGTTTTCAATTATATCTATTAGAAGGATGTCATCGAGCTCCTTTATCATCATGAAGGCGGCCGCCGAGGTACCGACTTTTCCGGCTCCTATAATGGTTATCATTTTATCACGCTCTGTTCTTCTTCAATTGTATATGAAGAGAACAACAATATATACGCATAACTACATGGCGAGTAATAAACGAGAAACAGAGGAAGCAAAATAGTCTATAAATCTCAGTGGCTCAGGAATCCTCGAATGTAGCTGGTAATATTCTATAATTGATAATGCTTTTTTAGGGTCTATCCCGTAGAGGATTGAGTAGAGTTTTCCTTGTTTTGTATCAAGTACAACAGTGTTCTCGAGGAGACGTAGTACTCTAAGCCTAATTTCAGGATATCTTATGTATTTGACAACGGCATCAGTGATCTTATCGATGTTTGGTTTTCTCTTGTATAGTACAATAACAGGTAAACCAAGGTGCTTCTTTATACTGGCAGGAGATATTATGTTGAAACCTGCTATTGTGAGGCTATCAAAAAATACGGCTTCAACCTTGTTATCGGGATAAAGGCCACATAGTGTACTGATCAAATAGAGGAGTTGTCCGGTTGCATCGAGTCCGTCTATTTTGACGGGAAGGAAGCCTACATGTATGGGACCCAGGTTTTTGTCGTATAATGTGCATGCTACTATGGTTGTGCCTTCTCCTAGCTTATTCACTATTCCATCGTCACAGGCTACGACTATTCTCTGAGGCATTTATGACCTCCTCAAGGCTCCTAGCTATATATTCTAACGAGGAGTCTTCAGCGAGTACATCAATAATCGGCTTGTAGCTCGAGGCCAGCTCTATATATCGTGTTTTACCATACCGCCCCCTACTAATGGTACGAGTCCTAATTATCCCAAGCATATCTAGCTCTCCAATTATCCCGCTTACTCTTCTAAACGTTACTTCTTCGATTCCTAGCCTAGCAACTAATTTTCTATAGTAGTCGTAAACCTCGCCGGTGGTCGTCTTGTTTTTGCCTCCTCTCGTCATGGCAGTCACAGCAGCTAATACCAATTTACCATGCATAGGCAAGGTTCTAACTATTTCTACTACCCTATCACGTTCAATTTCTATTCTAGCAGCCATTACGTGCCGCGAGGTCACCTTCCTCTCTCCTTGTCTCTCAGCAATCTCTCCTGCCACTCTGAGTAAGTCGAGGGCTCTTCTCGCATCACCATGTTCTCTTGCTGCTAGGGCTGCACATAGAGGTATTACATCGTCGTCGAGTACACCGTCTTTGAACGCGAGAGAGGCTCTTTCTGAGAGGATATCGTTTAGTTGTTGGGCATTATATGGCGAGAACACTATTTCTTCTTCTCCGAGACTGCTTTTTACTCGAGGATCAAGGTTTTCAACGAACGATATACTGTTTGTTATTCCTACGATCGAGATCTTGAAGTTTTCTAGCTCTTCATTTGCTCTTAGAAGCTTGTACAGTATATCGTCTCCGTGTTTCTTGACGAGGAAATCTATCTCGTCGAGTACAATTATCATTATTCCGCGGAGCCTCTTTGCCTTAGCCATGAATCTCCTGAAAACCTCGCTCGTTGCTAGTCCTGTAAAGGGGATTCTCAGACCGATAGTTTCCGCGATATCGCTCATTACCCTATAAGGGGTATCTCGTTGTCTTACGTTAATATAGACAGGATAGAGTCTGACGCCCCTGGTAGAGGCCCTATCAGAGAGTTTTCTCATGACTAGTTTTACAGCGGCAGTCTTTCCAGTACCGGTTAATCCATATATGAATATGTTGTTGGGTCTTTCTCCTCTGAGTGCTACGGCTAGGGTCTGGGCGAGTCTTGTTAGCTCTTGTTCTCTGTGGACGAGTCTCTCAGGTATGTAGTCTGGTAATAGTTTTTCTCTGTCCTTGAATATGGGTGAATCTGTTACCGAGTCGAATATTTCGTCTAGGGAGTTCAAGCCTTCTTCACCTGATCCAGAAGAAACTGTGGTAGTGAAGAGATGTAATAAGGGATTAGACACGCTCTAACTTGGAAAAACTTAATATCTCTAAGGAGATTGACATATGATTATGGCTAACTAGCGCGATCGGGCCGGTAGCTCAGCCTGGAAGAGCGCCCGGTTGGCATCCGGGAGGCCCCGGGTTCAAATCCCGGCCGGTCCACCAATATTCCTCTTTTATCTCATCAACTAGAATCATTCTGTATTAGTCGATGCCGTCTTGATTCATAGATTGTGATAGAAAAGAAGCAGCATAGGATGGTGCGGGGGGTGGGATTTGAACCCACGCCGGCCTACGCCAACGGGTCTTGAGCCCGCCCCCTTCGCCCTGGCTCGGGCACCCCCGCACGAGACGTGCATTATATTGTTATGTTGTTCTCGGGGTTATTTCCTTTAAAGCCGAAAAGGTTCTTGGCAAGCCAGTGACCTAGCTTTCTAAAGGCTTTTCCCCGATGAGATATAGTATTTTTCTCTTCTATGCTCATCTCCGCATAGGTTCTATCGGATCCTTCAGGTACAAATATAGGGTCGAAACCGAATCCTCCGCTTCCTCTAGGAGAAGTAGTTATAAATCCACAGGTTTCTCCGACGAATATTTTTTCGATTGGCGGGTAGACAAGTACTGCTACTGTCTTAAAGCATGCACGTCTATTATCTTTATCGGACATTAGTTTTAGAACGCCTTCATATCCTATTGTTTTGTAAACATAGCTACTATAGGGTCCGGGAAATCCTTTAAGTGAATTAATGAAGAGTCCTGAGTCATCTACGATTAATGGTTTCTTCAACTGGGAAAACGCTATCCGTGCCGCAAAGAATGCTATGTCTTCAAGTCTAGGACTCTGTATCTCTAACTTGTCTATATTGGCCATGCAGAGTTTTATATCATACTCGGAGAGAATTTCTGAGGCTTCCTTGTATTTGTTTTCATTGCCAGTGACCAGATACAAGCATTCCAACTATATATCCCTCCACACGGTACGGCGTTCTTCTATGTATCTTCCTCTGAGCCTGATTTCTTCCGCTTTTTCTATTATTTCTTCTGCTATTGAACCCATTCTCTCCCTATAGCCTTCGAGAAAACTCGAGTACATAATATCAGAATATTTAGCGTGTGTACTCTCTATAGATCTCCTGAACAAGTGAAGATCCACGGCTCTGTCTTCAACACTTTTCGAAAAATCCGATAAACCAAAATCTATTACGTATAATCGATCCCTATAAAGAATGAAATTGGACGTAGTTGTATCACCGTGTACGATACTAGAACTATGAAGTAGTCCTAGTTGGTAGCCTGCATTTCTTGAGAGAAGTGTTAGTAATTTGAGATCACTAGATTCCTCTATTACATCCTTCATACGTTTCCCTGGAATATATTCGAGGACTAAAAGATAGAGACTCGGATAAAAACCAAATAATCGTGGCGTGGCGACCCCTCCTTTGTATGCCTGGAGAATTATACGGGCTTCTTTGAAGGTTCTGGTTCTACGTATCTTTCTATCTAGCATGGGATCCATGTATTTTTTCCTTCTACGAAGCTTGAATACCACTCTCTGGCCAAGAAACAATCCTAGATATAATTCCGACTCTGCGCCTCTAGATAGGAGCTCGTATCTTCTTATGTATTCTAGGATTCCTTCGGCTAGCCAAGGGTGTCGGGATACCACGGCACTGGCACCTTATCGAGTCTCCACCGTTGTTTTATGAACGCTTTTGAGGGTTCCGTGAAACCAATGCCATGCCTATACATTAATAGGCCTGTGAGGGCTATCATAACACCATTATCGCCCGCATATTTTTTAGGGATCCGTATAAAGCTAGCATTATGCGACTTCGCCATTATCTCAACTTTTTCGTTTAGAAAATCGCTTGCAGCGACACCACCAGTTACTATTACTTGTTTTTTCCCTAAATGTGCAAGTCCTCTTTCAGTTACTTCGACCACACTAGAATACGCTATTTCCCGGAGAGTATAACATATATCGGGCAGGAGGCTTGGGGATTTCTCGTATTTCCTTACAGACGCCGTGAGTAAACCTGAGAAAGAGACATCCTGGCCTTTTACAACGTATGGTAGATCTTCTAGGAAGGATCCATTGTCTGCGCAGTGATCAATTACGTGTCTTCCATCTCTTATATATGGAGGCGCGAGACCTACCTCGCGGGCAAAAGTATCTTGGAGGTTTCCTAACGCGATATCTAGTGTTTCTCCGAAAACTCGATATGCTCCATGATTATATGCCGTTACAGTAGTGTTCCCTCCCGATACATATAGTACTATTGGGTCTTTGAGTCCTGTGAGAAAACGTGCTATTTCAATGTGTGCAATGGCATGATTTACTGCTATCAGGGGTATTTTAAGGTGAGAGGATAGGGCGCGTGCAACTGTGGCTCCAACCCTGAGAGCAGGTCCCATACCGGGTCCTAGGGCGACGGCTACAGCGTTTAGATCTTTAGGAGACAAACCAGATACTGTGAAAGCCTCATGTATAGCATCTGAAGCTACAGTAGAGAAGTATTGGGCAACTTCTCGGGGGAGGATTCCTCCTTTTTCTGGCGTATATCGTTTCCTTATATCGGCAAGAATAAATGGTTTAGAGGAAGATACTATTCCGACACCGAACGTGTGCGCAGTACTCTCTATTCCTAATATGATTGTGTCGTTATCATTTCTTGACGAATTCTGTGTAGCCGCATTTTCCACAATGCCACCTCTCGACGGGCTTCAGGTGGTGTGCCATAAAGCTGCCGCACTTGGGACATATTTTGTTCTTTCTCTTTATTGTCCAGTTGTCTACATCAATCTCATAGAGGAGTCTGACAGCAGCTTTTACTTTCTTTTTACCCATACGTGTTCACCTCCTAGCTACTCTTCTTCCTCGAACGGGTTTATTCCACCGTTTCTGTCAATTATGTATTCCGGCTCGAACTTTTTGACTCTGTCAACACTATCGTATATGTGGATTATTGCTTTAGAGCGTCCGATTCCGTACTCCGAGTCTATTCTTCTAACATAGACTCTTTGTAGGTCTACTCCTAGTTTTTCGGCGATGCCGAGTCTTAGGTTGATTCTCATAGGCGTCGATTTGAGAACGTGATGGATTATGAGTGTTAGTTCACGTCGTTTAATTATAGGATTATAGAAGTCTCTGACTACTTCCGCCCATACTCCGTCTTCGAAGTCGATTCTCTTGATGTTTGCTTGTGTGCTCATTCCCGTCATACCTCCTCCCATATCCCAGACTGTATTGCATGGTTAAAAGAGTTATTAGTATTAAGTATCGTGGAGAGAAGTATTCCTAAGAAACCAGTTTGGGTACGAGTGAAAGAAACCTGGATCGCGCTTCATATGACGTCCATTTATTTACTCGTATGATTGTGGCGCCTTTTCCTGGAACGCCATAAACAACTATTCCCCCAATTGGACTACATGCGATTGCTGGTAGGGCGAGCATATCTTCCTCTCCTTGAACTTCTATTATTACTCTCTCATCTTGATGAGAGCTAAGAAGGCCGCATAATAGATCGTATACGTTTACTGCTATCGTTGACTGTGGGTTCTCTACCTTAACCCGTTTAATTCCTCTTGCTTCAAGTATTCCTAGTTGTTGGGTTCTCCTGGTTTTTCCATCAACTAATAGTATAAGCTTTCCATTGTATTTCTTAGCGATTCTTATACAATAGGAGGAGACAACATCTCCGACACAGACGATTGAAGGAGCTTTCAGATCGAGGTACTTGGTAAAATCTCCTGTGACTAGTAGTCCTCTTGGCCTAGCGAAATCAGATCTGTGTTCGAAGGGTAGCTGAAAAACAGGTATTTTATCGTTTGACAACTCTCCCAGCAACCTTTATTGCGAAGTATCCTTTCTTGTCGATCCCTGTTTCCTTAGCTATTAGCGAGTTCTCGGGGTCTAGGATAACAATCATACCCTCCCAGTTATCAGTGAAATCGGTTGACCCACAGTATGGGCATACTCTTGTCTCTCTGTCAACGAGTCCTCCACATCTCCTGCATGCTTTTAGAGGAGGTCTTCTCGTCGGAGCTCTTCTTACAGGCGCCATATCTCTCGCCTCTTAAGGATCTCATGTTTTGAGCTGTGATAGAACCCATTGTTCTTTTCCTAGATATGGCTGGCGCATTGTTAGAGCGACTCTTAGCCCGGAGGTTCTTCTCGTCGGTTTACTTATCTGTACTATTCTTGCCCTGACGTGGTCTCCTATCTCGACGACGCGTCCGGAGTGAACGCCTCTAAAGCCTCTTCTCTCAGGCAGGTATTCTGCTGGCTCATCCATTATCTGGCTCTTATGGATGAATCCGTCTATGGGCCCGAGACTTATGAATATACCTGGTTGCCGGGCTTCTCTCACGATGCCCTTTACTACTTCTAGCAGAATAGGCTTGAACGATAACACCTTGTATCTAACTCTATAGAATATGCGTGGGTCTCCTGGAACAGGAAGTATAAC
>WAOU01000096.1 GCA_015521095.1 Desulfurococcales archaeon
ACTTAAGCTCGCGATAGCTGGCATACTATTAGTGGTAGCTGCTGCTCTCGGCGTTGCTCCAACGGGCGAGAGGGACGACGAAGACGAGCTTGTATGGTAAGGTTCTTTCCCTACTCTCAACCAGCACTTTTAAGTTTTTCTGTCATGGATATCCTGTTCATGAATGTTTTTTGAATAAGCACAGGTTAACATATACTATACTTGAAGAGGGGTGACTCCCCATTGAACAACACTAATGGATCGAGGAGAAGTTTCCCGGGGCTGAAAGCCCTAATAGAGCTGAAGCTTAGGATGAAGTATGGAAAGGGCCTTTCACAGGCCTCGGAGAAAGAGCTAGAAGAGGCTATAGAAGAGATCTACAATGACGAGATTTCAGAGGTAGTAGCGAAGCGACTACGCGAAGAATCCATTTCTTCCAATATTGTTTGGGGCGGCGAGATAGCTTTCTAGGGTTTTGATGTTTGTTTTAGGCTTTACGATTTTCCTCTATCCCTCCCCTCTCCATTATTCCGTGAGGCGAGTACTCCTAGGATAACTTGACCTATTATGCCGCCTACGACAAGTCCTAATACGTTCAATGAGAGGAGTTCTATGGATCCCTGTATTAGCTCTATGCTCCCCGTGGTTATAGTCCATGCGAGTGTAGCCGTCGGAGGAATGATAGCCGCGGCTACTGCTACTCCTGTCAATGCCTCGGTGATCGTTGTTGCAATGCTGAATGCGCCTGCTACTCCTAGTAGAATGGGAAGAATGACGTCATAGCTGGTGACTCTTGTACGCATCAATAACTCAGGGGTCTCTCGTGGTTCTCCACTAATTACCATTATTAAGACAAGTGCTGTCAGAGAGGCTATGAGTGGACTAGCTATCAGTATAGCTGTGCTTCTGGTTCCTGTGTATACTAGTTTCTTGTTTTTCCAGTATATGCCTAGGCTGAGGCTATATAGTGGACCTAGTATGGGGCTTATCAGCATTGATCCTATGATTATGTATGGGTTGTTCAGTAGGAGGCCGATTAGTGCTGTTAGGCCGGCGATCATGCTTAGGAGTGGTTGTGCTGGCTGGAGCTCTGCTTTTTCCATCGTCTCTTCTTCCAGCATGAATTTTGGCGCTGAGACATATTGTTTCAGCCGGTATCTCCATTTCCTCTGAGTAACACGATACGGTGAGCCTAGCCCTGCTTCTATATCTATTACTAGTATGAGGTTTTCCTTCTTCCTCAGGTCTAGTATTGTTCTTAGCTCTCCAATTATGTCGTCTATTACATATATTGGGGCATAGAATGATAGCTTACAGGTTTCCTTTTCCTGTGACTCTATAGGAGTCTTGTACCAGTATATGCCCCATTCGTCGAGTAGAGACGTGACTTTATCTGCGGAGCCTGCTTCACAGTAGACTTCTACTTTTTTCATGCTGGTCGGCAAGCCTAGGTACCTCACTGTTTACTCTATTAGGGTTAATCTAGTTATTCTATCTATTTTGAATACTTTGTTTTACCTTTCATTTATTTAGAAGAATCCTACTATAATATTATATATGGTGATTACTAGGAGGTGGACAGATATGATATTATTTGATTGGGGAACCTATAACGGGCTCGGAAAACTGAAGATTGCTGCAACGCTAGGCTTAAAGCTCACAGAGATACCTCCAAGAGACCTTGCATACAAGAGGGATCCCTCATACTTCGACGACTACAGGAGCTTCTCACAGAAAGCCTTCACATCGATAACAGCTCACGCCCCCTACTATAATGTTGTATCGGTGGATAAGGAGACAATGGAGAAGAGCTGGAGGGGCCTGATAGCCGGAGCGGAGAAAGCCAAGAGGGCCGGGGCCGAGATCTACAACCTTCATCTTGGCTGGAGAGCATACATGGATCATAGAGATCTCGACTACGCTGTAGAATTCTTCAAGCGCCTAACAGAAAAAGTTCCAGGTATCATGATAAGCATAGAGGTCCCATATACTAGGAGAATGCTTGGAGACTGGGAAGAGATAAGGCACATTAGAGAAGCTGTAGGAGAAGACAAAATAATAGTAAGCGTACAGCTAGAAAACGCGTGGCTATATGAGACCGGAGCAGGGGATACTGGATTATTAGAAGAGGCTAACAAGGTAGCCACGAAGGAATTCTGGATGAAAATGCTCGATAAGGCACTTTCCCTAAGTCATAACTATCTAAGCCTAAGATTCAGCCAAATTATAGCATTCGCGTTAGGACGCAGAATTCTCAAAAAGAGAACCCCGCTAGGGAAAGGATATCCAGACATGGAGCCTGTAGCAGGTGCTATGGCCGAGTTCCTCGTAAAGAACATTCATAGGAAGGCACTACCGCTAAGAGCACACATTATATACACGGGTCCTCCAGAGACAAAATACAAGGACACAATAGCACTATACGCAGCAATAATGCAAGAAGCAACGAGACATCTCTAAGTTGAAAATACTAGGGATCTACTCTAAGTCTTTTCCCTATTGAACTATTCCTCTAATATGTCCGCGTTACCGAGATGAGATATACATGGTTATCCGAGTACACCAGAGAAAATATTGGCTCTAACCCTTGGTTCCTGACAAATAGAAATCACAACTACTAGCAATGACCGTACAAAGGGCCTGGATCGTGTATGGAACCAGTATAACCTCATGGTGATAGAAGTGAAGAAACGCAGACTGAGACCACGAGACTACCAATTAGAAGCCTATAGATGGGCTTTAGAGAAAAAACGTGCTGTGGTCTGCATGCCGACTGGCACTGGGAAAACTTTGGTCGCCGCCTTGTGGATAGAGGAGCTTCTCTCTACGCGAAAGGCAAAGAAGGTTCTCGTGTTGGAGCCTACACGGTTCATGGTGGAGCAGACCTCTAGGTTCCTGACTATGTATGGGTTGGAGGCTAGGCCTCTCCACGGTAGCTTGCCGGAGTCTTTGAAGAGGAAAGCGCTTGATGCGAGGATTATAGTGGCTACTCCCGAGATACTTCTGGGCGAGTATGGAAAGGTACTTGACTGTATAGATGCGGTTGTGATAGACGAGTCTCATCACACTACTGGACAGGACGCCTACCTAAAGGTTATGGAGAAGATAAACGCGTCGTACCGGCTGGGTTTATCCGCGTTTATTCCTAGGAGCAGGCATGGCCTGATTAGAAAGTACATTGGTGAGATAAGGTGTTGGTCTTGGAGCGATCCTCGTATAAGGAGATATGTTCCTGACTGGTACGGTGAAGTTTACGAGGCCCCGTTCAATGATGACGAGAAGAAGCTTTATAACCTGCTGGAGTCCTTGTGGGAGAAGAGCCATGGATCTCTCAGAGTATTAATTGGCAATGCTCTCCGATGGTATTCTCGTGACGGTGCTCTGGCACTGTGGGAGACTTATAGAAAGCCCAGGAGCAGGCTTAGGAGGATACTGCGGGAATACGAGCCGCTACTGTCATCGCAAAAAATACGTCCGCTCCATAAGCTCGACGCCCTTAAAAGAGTCCTGTCAGACTACGAGGGAGAATATACTAAGGCCATAATCTTCGTGGAGAGAGTAGCCATAGCTTTATACTTGTACCGTGTTCTCCGTCACTATAGGCCTGTCTTGATCATAGGGAGGAGAAGGATTGAGCCAAGAAAAGCAATCGAGCAGGCTAGACGCCCAGAGACAAGAATAATTATAGCAACGAGCGCTGGGGAAGAAGGAATAGACCTCCCTGAAGCGGATCTCCTAATAATATGGAGCAATATAGCGAGTCCTCTAAGATTCATCCAGAGGCTAGGACGAATACTTCGTCCAAGGAGAGGAGTCAAAAAGACGAAATATGCAGTATTTATCGCGACACCTGATACAGTAGACACCGATAGCTTAATCGACGGGCTTATACTGGCGGAGAAGGCAGGTGTTAGGCTAGGAGTTCAGCCGGAAACCATGAGATATCTCCTGGGCCTTAGCAGGAGGAGACGAATACTAGACCTCATATCCGAGAACCCTCTGCCCGTCGACATAATTTCAAGGGCACTTGAAGCCCCACTGGAACGAATACAGAAAGGCCTAGGCTGGCTACTCCGACATGGTCTCGCAGCATATATCTTTACAGGCATTGGTAGAATCTACTTCACGACTGACTCGGTAGAGAAGTTGTGGAGAGAGTATAGGGAGTATCTAGACCCGGAGCCCTCACTGTATGCGTCTATAACGTTTTATCCGGAGACGGGTAAACCGGTCACGTATAGAGGAACCTATATGCAGGTACGTAGACGGGCTATGAGGATAATTGATAGATATAGTATATCTAGGGTCAGGGCTTCGATTCAGGTTGTTGTCCGTCGGGGTTTCGTTAGGCTGGTTAACTTAACTTATAGTTTTCCGATTGTTGATGAGATATTGCTCGATATTGTTTTAAGGAATATTTATTCTGCTGAAAGGTTTGTGGTATAGGTCTTTCTTTTCTTATTGTATTTTTGCTTTATGACTCAGAATATATTTAAATATTGTTTACTACTTTTTAAATATGGTGAGAGATATGGTGAAAATACTACTAGATTTCTTTAAGATAAAGCGCAAACACGAAAAGCCTAGAGGCACAGACCATCTACTCGAATCATATCAGCAGGTACTATCTAAAATCAAGAAAGGCGACATCAACTACATAATAAAAACAGGAGTACCTAGCTGTAAACTAGGCCAGCCTCCTCCCCCGAAACCAGGAATAAAACCATATATCGCCTCAGGTCTCAGATACGGTAGTCTCTTCATAAAAGATACCGAGTTACTCCTAGAGATAACGCTACACGGAATATACAGTACATCCACAGTATTCGTCGAGATAACAGGTGACCAAC
Organism: Desulfurococcales archaeon; assembly: GCA_015521095.1. The sequence goes on from WAOU01000096.1 coordinate 4,830, forward strand.
TACTCGAACGCATCGCAGACTATACGCTACTCCGCAAAGGCAAGGCGTTCTTGTTTCAAGGTACCCTAGAAGGAATAGGCAAAGCCAGGATACTCTCTACCGATGGCTATGTCACTGGAATAATTCTAGAAACGAAGGATATGGCACTTACAGGAATAGACGCTTACCTCTACATAGAAGAGAAACTGATAGAGAAAGCTGTATTCAATGTAATATACATTCCGGATACCCTGGTAGAGTGGAGAGACGAGGAATATTCAATACGGATACCTGGAATTGACAGGCAACACAAACTGCTCGTAAACTTAGTGAACTACTTGTATAAGTCTCTGATAAATGGAGCTTCAGCACGTGTTATAACCAAGGTAACCGATCTTCTAGACTTATACATTAAGATCCACTTCCGTAGCGAAGAACTACTAATGGAACATTTTGATTACCCGGAGCACTTATATAGGAAACATGTCGAGGAGCATAGGGAATTCGAGAACGCAATAGCAAAATATAAGGAGATAATAGATGCTTCGACTGCGATACCTACGCTAGAGCTATTCAAGTACCTAGTGATCTGGATACAGGATCATGTACGTGGAACAGATAGGGAACTCGGACATTATCTTGCACCAATCGCTCTCCAAGCATAACTATCAAAAATAAAGGAAAATATAATGAGTTAGAGGATGGAAAAAACCCGTTCCCCTCCAGCCTTATCTCCTTTCTAGGAATATACCTGTAACAGCGATAATTGTGGATGCTACTAGTAGCCATGCTGATATAGGAGCCCCGGACACAGTGTAGACGAATACTTTCACCGGGTTCTTCCAATAGGCGAAGAGTATAACTGATACCAGCGGAGGCAGTAGTATACTGGCTCCAGCTAGCTCCGGCTTAATCTTATGGCCTGCAAGGAGCAAGAGTGTTGTAGGCGCTAGGCCAAGTAGCATCACGCTAGACAACACGCTTAACCCTACGATGTATGAGATTCTCAACGCCGCTATACCAGCCATCGCTAGTCCAACTACTAGTATTGCTACGATCCCTATTCTCTTCCGAGTAGCTTCGTTTATATTATCTGGAGCCAGGTCTATGCTAGCTGTACTTGCTAGTGTTAGGAGGATGCTGTCTGCGGTTGAGACGCTGGCAGCGATAATGCTTGTGAATACTATTGCGCCGAGGAATGGGTTTGCCACTGTTAGTAGTAGGGGTGTGACTTGGTCTTTAGACTCTGGGCTTATCGGTATGATTCCTGCTTCCACTCCTGCACGTGCAAGCAATCCTATTAGGGTTACTATCATTGTGTAGGAGAGGCCGAATACTGCGAACCATTTTATCATGGTTGAAAGGCTTTTCTCGTCTCTTGGCATGTAGAGTCTTTGTACTACTTGTGGATTTGTTACTGCAAAGAATATCCATGGTAGGGTGAAGGCGAGGAATATTTCGGGTTTCCAGAAACCTGTTCCAACACTTAGAAGTCCTTGGCTTGATAATATCTCTCCTGCATGGCCGAGTGTCACTCCATTACTTCTTAAGATTCCGATTATCCATCCAAGGAGTAGTAGTGATGCTATTATCATCCATAATCCTTGGAGCGTGTCGGTGACCGCGACACTCCATATCCCGGCTAAACTGCTCCAGACAAGCATTACCAGGAGTCCTATTATGATGCCTATAAGGTAGTAGTGCTCACCTCCGCCTGCCGCGGCTATGACTTCTCCTATTGCCTTTAGCTGGGCGGAAGCGTAGGGTACGAGTGCTACTAGGTATACTATTGATATGAGTACTGCGAGTTTTCTGGAGCCTGCGAGGTCTGCGAGCATCTGGGCTGGTGAGACCCAGTTTTTCTCCTTTGCCTGTCTCCATACTTTTCCTGCTATTAGGATTAGTAGGCCTAGTGTTGCTACGTAGTATGCGAGCTCGAATCCTAGGCTTCCTACTCCTGTAAAGTAGGAGAATCCGACTAGTCCTACTATCATGAAGCTGCTATAGGTTGTGGCGGCATATGTCATTGCGGCGAGGAATCCTCTTAGCCTCCGGTTGCTAGTGTAGAAGTCTGAGATGTCGCCTTTCTGGTATTTTCTGCTGATTATGGCTAGTATGGTGCCTAGTGTTAGATATAGTGCGAGGACTGATAGGAATATTATGAATAGGCTTGTCATCTTGTCTGCTCACCCCATTTCGAGATGTATCCTGTGGCGAGTGCTACTAGTGATACGATTACGTAGTATATGTATAGTCCCCATCCCGTTGGATGTTCAATGTATAGGGGAAGGTACATGAGTAGTAGTAGGACTAGGTATATTATTGCGAGTG